>JAJDEC010000006.1 GCA_029259995.1 Phycisphaerae bacterium | reverse complement strand
TAGTCGAGCTCGCCCCACTCAACTTGTTCGACGAACTGCTTGACGACGCCGTGAATCATCGGACCGCGCCAGATAACGGCGCGTTCCGGCTCGACCATGAATCCCATTGACATAACGGACACACCATGGGCCTGGATAGGAAGGATCCGATCGTCGCGCACACTGGGCTTCTCGGCCTCGATGCCCATCAGCTTGGGAATCGACGGACCATAGACATCGGCATCCATCAGGCCGACTTTCGCTCCGTCCCGCGCGAGCCCGACGGCCGCCATGGCGGCGATCGTCGACTTGCCGACACCGCCTTTGCCGGCGCCGACGGCGATGGCATTCTTCACGCCCGGTAGTTTTTCCGAAAGTCCGGGGGTCTGCGTTACTTCAATACTGGGCATCATTGGCTCCGTCGTGTCTTGCACACGGCATCAGAAGTTTGCACGATCGAGGAGTCTGAACGGCGTTGGCACTCCATCGGCCCGCACGTCTTAGAAAGCAAGGGATCGAACATGAGAGTGATTTATTCCTGGAAGTCCGTCACGCCGGCCTGACGGGCGAGCGTCTTGAGTCGCTGATAATGTTCAGCGCCCTCCTCGGCGAGTTCCTTGAACAGCGACTGAATGTGGGGCTCCGGCATGAACTTGCCGAAGTTCGCATAGAACCTGGCCGTCTTTCGCTCCGTACTGAGCACCATGCGCATTGCGTCGGCAAAGTCCTCGTCATTGCGCACTTCAAGAAGCCGCGAGCCCGTGACGACGAGTTCCTTGTCTTCGGCAGTCAGCACGAATTCCTGTCCCGGATACATATCTTTCACGAGTTTCTGCAGACGCTGCTTGTGATCCTGCTCCTCGTCCGCCATGGCCGCGAATTCGCGACGATGTTCCTCCAGCGGCGCTTTTTCCGCGAGGACGACGTAACGATAGGCGGCGACCGTCTCGCCATAGGCGCCGATCGCAAGAAGCTTGTCGGGGCCTCGGCCCGCCGCGGGATCAGGAACTGTAGGCTGCGTCATTCCGGGATTGTGTGCGTGCTGTCCCCGCTTTTCAACTCAGTGCCCGAAATGAGATCGATGTTTCGACGCCATGGACGTCTCACAGCGACAGAATCGATGATTTGATGGGGAAATGTCTGTCGCCCGAAAGGCAACCGGTCGCAATCAAACCGAAGACGTCGCCTATTTGTCTTCTTCGATGACGTCGTTCTCGTCGATTTCTTCCAGTTCATCGACTTCGTCCAGATCGTCGTCACTCAGGTCGAAATCCTCGTCGAGATCGAGATCGCTCATGTCATCGAGGTCCATGTCCTCGATATCATCGATATCGAAGTCGTCGACATCAACATCCGGAGGAGACTTGGTCGCGACCGTCGGGGCCTGCGATCCGGCCTTGCCGGAAGCCGCCTGCGGTTTCGGCGGTTCGATCTTTTCCGGCTTTCCGTCGATCTGGACCGTAAACGTCACAGGGCCGAGTCGTATGACGTCGCCCGCCGCGAGCTGTTTTTCGGACACTTGTTCGCCGTTGACGTATGTGCCGTTGCTGCTGTCCAGATCGCGCACGGACACACTGCCGTTCTGCGTCATGAATTCGCAATGGCTGCGCGAAATGTCCGAGAGCGGAATCCGGAGATCCGCATCCGTCTTCCGGCCAATGACCACCGTCGGCTTGGTCAGATTAAATGACTTTTGATCGCCCTTCTTCGTGAAGGTGATGAGCGTAACCGTCATAGAGTCGTCCTGCGATTCAGAGTGTGCGACCGCTGAATCAAGCGGGTCGAGTGGCCCCTGTTTCCACAGGCTTCAATGTACCAATCCGGCAAACTGACCGCAAGAAACAGCGGCGAGACCCCGCACATCGAATCCCTGCCCGATGCGATACAATCGGCCGCCATGAGTGCATCCCCCACGCCCCGAGACGCCGACATCGGCTGGTACGTCCATCTTCCGTTCTGCCGCACCAAGTGCGGATACTGCGATTTCTATTCGCTGCCGACGATTTCCACGCTCATTCCGGACCTCGTCGCCGCCATTCGGCACGAACTGACAACGCGAAATCCGGACCGTGGCGTCCGGACGATTTTTGTCGGCGGCGGAACGCCGACCGAATTGCCCGAGGAGAATCTCGACGACCTGCTCGGAGCTATCGGACGCATGGCCGGCGATCGCGTCGTCGAATGGACTGTCGAGGCCAATCCATCGAGCGCGTCGGAACTGAAACTCGACGTGCTTCGAAAGCACGGCGTCAATCGCGTCTCTTTCGGCGCGCAGTCCTTCTTTCCCGACGAGCTGCAGGTCCTCGAGCGGATTCACGATCCCGCCCACATTGCCGAATCCGTTCTGGCGGCGCGCCGCGCCGGTATCGACAATGTCAACATCGATCTCATCTACGGCATTCCGGGGCAATCGATGGCCCGATGGCGCGAATCCATGCAGCGCGCAATCGATCTCGGCACGGATCATCTGTCGTGCTACGCGCTGATGTACGAACCGGGAACGGCGATGACGAAGTTTCGTGAACAGGGGCGCGTAACGCCGTGCGACGAATCGCTGGAGGCCGACATGTTCGAAGCCACGATCGACGTCCTCGCGGCAGCCGGCTACGAGCAATACGAAATCAGCAACTTCGCCAAGCCCGGCCGACGCTGCGAAGCGAATCTCGTCTATTGGCGGAACCAGGAGTATCTCGGCGTCGGACCATCCGCCGTGTCGTTTCTCAACGGAATCCGTCGAAAGAACATCGCCGATGTGCGCAAGTACATCGCGCGCGTTGTCGAGAACGCCGACGACATCGTCGTCGAATCGGAATCGCTGGATTCAACACACCGCGCCGGCGAAACCGCGATCCAACTGTTGCGACTGATCGACGGCATCGATCGGCAACAATTCATTCAAACGACGGGATTCGATGCGGTCGCGCTGTTCGCCGTCGCCATCGAAGAAATGCGCGCTGCATCACTGATCGAAGTCACGGAAGAGGCAATTCGACTCACGCGCCGCGGACTGCTGCTGTCGAACTACGTCATGCGCGCGTTTCTCGCCTGTGTGGATGAGGACGATCGAGCCGCATCAGCCGATCGCCGGTTCGTCACGCTCAATGTCGACCGCAACGACCAGACGGGGCCCTGACGACGAACCGCCATTTCGTACGAACGCGGGTGCGCCATTCGAGCCCATTGAAACAAGCAGGATTCGATGTTCAGTCTGCTGTGGGGTTATCTGTATCGGGGCGAACCTGAACGACTTCCCGATCCGGATCAAAGGCACTGCGCGTGTAGGAAACGCGCCAGGACGAGCCGTCGCCGAGGCGATGACGGCCGCCGTCGGGAAGATCGCATCCCTGCAATAGGAAATGCCGCGTCAGTTCGCGAAGTGCGTCAACGCCCTGGCACTCGTGCGACTCCGCGATGACCACTTGTGCATCCGGCAGGCCAAACGCCCCCAGACCCAGGGAGTCAAACACAATCAGTCCTGCGTTCTGGCCGTCCAGTTCAAAGCGTCGTTCCGAAACACACGCCTTCGTCACGGCGCCCGTATCCTCAATAGAGGCGTCGATGTGATCCGCAGCGTCCGACGCGAGAATCAGGTTCGCCGCTTCGGGCCAGACGACAGCGATAACAGGAGCGAATTCCATCAAGGCCGCCTGTGCCCGCAACGCGATGACAACGGCGTCCGGCCTTGCCGTTTGCTGATCGTAGGCGACGTCGATCGCGATGTAGGCGGCATGTTCGCGAACCGCGTCGGCGTCGGCCCCGTCAATGCCGGATTGCGCCAATGCGCTCTCGACGCGATGTCTGTCAACGGGTTCCTCGAAAACATCCAATCCGACTTTCAGACTGTCAATCACGATGTAGGCGGGAACATGACCGTCCGCCGGTTCCACGAGACGCGCCTGCCGAATACCCGCTCGCTTCATCGACGCCAACAGGACGGACAGCGTGACGTGATATTTTCGCGCAAGCAAGGCGATCGTTCGAAGGCAAATCTCCGTATCCCCTGTCGCATGCTTCTGCAGACTGGGCGCCGGATCGGTCAATTGGGCACTGGCCGGCTCGGAGATGAAAGAACTTGTGTCACCAGCGTCGACCGCAGTTGCCGCTTCACGATTCGAATCGGGATCCGCATCATGATCGGTCACCTGCGCGACAACGGATGCCTCATCGGTTTCGAGTCGTTCGGCCGGCGCCGGATGTTGATCGTCGTAGATCGGTTCCGCCGTCACAGGAATTTGGCTTTCGTAGATTGCTTCAGCAGCAAACATGGGCGATGCACTGCCGGACTGACTGCCCGCCACGATGCTGCGGGCCGGCAGGTCGTGCCGAACGCCGAACCATGCAATCGCCTCCAGCAGCATCGCCGCCGCCAGCGAGATTCGACCAATCAGATCCATGTGCCCCATCGCGTATGCGACGATGACGAGCACGAGGGCAACCAGGTGCATCACGACCAGCGCGCGGCGACTGCGCCACGCGGCGATGAGTCCGCTGAGGACGGCCACCAGCGACACAGCGCCCAGGATGACGAACAGGACTACCCAGATCAACGAAAAGGCTTCGCCCCCGAAATTCTGACTCGACCAATGTCTGATTCCAAGTCATTGATACAATTTGCAATTCCCGCCGCGGCATGATACGCGTTCGATTCCTTCCGTATTAGCGCCGCAACAAGATACTCAGCCGACTTCGACGAATATTTTGTCCGGAATCGGCTGGAGCTTGCCCTTCCGATCCACACAGGCAATTGTCGAATTGGCGTCACAGAGTACCACATCGCCGCGACGCAGCACGTAGGAATGATCGATCCGGGCCCGTGTCATGCGATCCATTTTCGTCGTCAGCGTCAATTCATCATCGAATCGACCGGGCGAACGAAACTTGCATTCGATCCGCACGACAGCGAAAAAACAGCCCTCCTCCTCCAGATCGCGATAACTGAACCCCGCGCATCGCAACAACTCGATTCGCCCCATCTCGAAGTATTCGAAGAATTTCGAGTGATGGAGATACCCCATCGGATCGCTCTCCGGGTACCTGACGCGAATCGACAATTCACAGCTTGTGGGTGGATGTTCTGGCATATCAGCCAATTGTCGAAAGCGGACGATTCAACGCAAGGCCTCTGCCATGCGGCAATCACGCATTCGAACCCGAATCGGCGCAGTAAGTAGGGTGGGCCGTGCCCACCAAACGGAATCACGCGTATTTGGCGGGCACGAGCCGCGTAACCCGCATTCGTGCCACTGGGTGCTTGCCTACCAGTGTTTGAGCGCGATACCAACTGCAATCATTGACAGCCGACGGCTCGGAGCGAGTTCGTAAGCTGGGCCGTGCCCACCAATCGGAACCGCGCGTAAGTGGTGGGCACGGCCCACCCTACGGGCGCGAACGCAGCGCGTCAGTCACGCGGCCATCATGGTCCTTCAGCAATCGCTCGGCTCCGGACCGATCGAGCCGCTTCTCGTGCATCACGATCGCCGTCTTCGCGCGCCCCCTTGCCGATTTCAACAGCCCTTCCGCCGCCGCACGATCAAGCCCCGTCACCGACTGCACCACCCGCGTCGCCCGGTCAACCAGTTTGTGACAGGCGTACGTGTTCAGATCGACCATCAGGTTGCCGTACGTCTTGCCGATGCCGACCATGCTCAGCGTCGTGATCATGTTGAGAACGAGCTTCGTCGCCGTACCGGCCTTCAGCCGCGTCGAACCCGTCAGCACCTCGGGCCCTGTCAGCACGCGGATGTCGACGTCGCAATCCGCCCGCACCTGCGACTTCGGAACGCACGCGAAAAAAATCGCCCCCGCCTTGCGACGCCGCGCCTCGGCCAGCGCCGCATGGACATACGGCGTCGTACCGCCCGACGCGATGCCCATCACGACATCCTTCGAATTCAGCTTCAACTCGCGCAGCGCCGCTGTCGCCGCCGCCGGTTCGTCCTCCGCCCCTTCGACGCTGCGCCACAGCGCCTTCTTACCGCCGGCAATGACGCCGCGAACCATCTTCGGATCACTGCGAAACGTCGGCGGACACTCGGACGCATCCAGCACGCCGAGCCGACCGCTCGTGCCGGCGCCGACGTAAATCAGCCGACCGCCATGGTTCCACGCCGCCGTGACCAGCTTGATCGCCTTGACGATCGCCGGCTTCGCCTTCGCCACGGCCAGCGGTACGGATTGATCCTCGCCGTTCATCACGTCAAAGGCCGCCGCGACGCTCATGGCGTCGAGGCCGTGGGAGTTGGTGTTGCGCTGCTCGGTCAGTAGATGACCGCGGTCGTGGGAGCTGTCATGCATTCTGAATCACCGCCCGAACAGATGTGTAGAATTCATCGAAGTCGGTTTGCTTCCGTGCGATATTGAAGTCCATTTTTCGAATGATCGCGGGCGCGAATTCACGACCGGCCAATTGTGGAACGATCCCGTCGTTTCTAAGCGCCTGACTTATTATCTTCTTGTAATGATCCTGATCACATTTGTAAGCAGGCGCGGGGATACCCTTTGATAGCCCAACACCCTCCTTGAACGCCTTCGGATCAAGAAGCAACCATCGTTCGACATGGGGATCCGGCAAGGCCAAGGCAATCCGGCCTGGATAGCCACTTACCAGTTGGCTAATCTGCCCCTTCTTTTCAACGAATCCAACGCAATTGGAGTCGCTCGCGACGATGAACAAGTCGACTGCCTGTCCGATCTGCTGTTGGCATCGTTTGGCGTATTCTTTGGCTGCTATCAGGGACTGGCTACCAGGACCACTCGGCAATACCTTAGCCGTCCAATCTGAAGGCGCACCACCACAATCCAACACGATGCGATTAACCAGCGAAAGAATGACCGTCTCATGTGCGCGGTCCTCGACGGCAAGAACGATGTTTCGTTGAGTCGGCATCTTCAGCTATAGTCACTCAAGCTACGTGTGATCGCTTCCGACTTATAGAGGTCACCAGCGATCCGGCTCCACAGCGTACGAGTACCCAATCGCCTACATTCGACGATATGCTCCGCCTCAAAACAATCGGGAAATGACTTCGAGTGGGTCGTAACGATGAGCTGAAATCCTCGTTGCCGGGAGAGGTCCTTCAGCAGATTCGCTACATCAACAATACGATGCGGATGAATTCCGTTCTCTGGTTCTTCGTACCCGATTAACGTCGCTGGCTCTGATGCATTGGCAGCTGCGAAGATGCCAAGAAGCCGAAGCGTCCCCTCCGAGATCAAGCGGCCGCTATAGGGCACACCATTCTCAATCACGGTCAACTCCACATTGCCGACCTTGTCGACTTCGGTCTTGATGCCGTGGATTTGGGGAATAAATTCTCGCAACGCTCCTTCAATCGCTTTCATCTGTCTGGGATTGTTGATTCTCAGAGCATGAAAGAAAGACGCCAATCGTTCACCGGAAGCCTCGATGTGCTTCACCTCTGCAAGCGGCGTCGCCCCTCGCATCATGTGCTTTGGTTCAAGGTAGTAGAAGCGCCAACGAGATAATTCCTCACGAAACGCAACAACATGAGGATAGTGAGGAACGTAGAGCTCAGTTGATACGACGGTATGATCCAAGCCCACATCAAGGTATCGTGGATGCGCCTGCCCCTCCAGTCTAAGTCGCAGATTGGATCCCTCCTTTGACACGAATGGCTTCCTTGAGGACTGGCTCTTGGGCTTGCCGTCCTTGCCTAGCGGCGTAAGCGATTCGTCAAGAACAGACAATGCTGCTGAATTCGTATCTACGCGGATTTTCAGAGCATATCGCAAGAACCGCTCGTGAATCCACTTCTTGTCCTTGCTGGCGAGCCGTTCGGACTTACCATTTTCTTGATCAGACAACTCGGGATGTTCATGCGGCTTACGGAGTTCCCTACATCGCTTCGAGATTTCGTCGACGACGTCATCAGACAATCGCATATCTACTTCGAATTCAATGATTGCCTCGCCCTTTTCCCGCAACCCCGAAAGTCCCTCCGCTCCATATGAACAGGACTCAAGAATCCGACCACGATGCGAGACTTCAAACGCCTGTGCCAGCGAACTGCACGTAGCAAAGCGCTTAAGCAGTTCAAGCGCGT
>JAJDEC010000500.1 GCA_029259995.1 Phycisphaerae bacterium | reverse complement strand
GCTATTCGCGTCGCGACGATGTGCTCCTTGGCCCCGGAACAACGATTGCGGGCACGATCGATCGTTCCTTTTCTGAGTCGGCGGGCAAAGTCGGATTTGTCACGCCGACGGCAGTCCTTCCCGTCGAACGTCGGCACTACGGCAATCTCGAACAGGCGCCGTGGATGAAGTCCATGCGGACACTCGGGCACGACGGCGGTCATTTCTCCTGGACCCATCGTCGTTTCGTCCGGGAATGGCTGGCACCCAAAGTACGAAAGAACCTTCGGGCCAGGTCAGGATGACCGATTCATGCGCCGCTGGTTGCGATAATGCTCCAGTTCCTGTTGCTTCTGTCCAATCGATCGTCGATCCGAAAGAGTTCCAGCCCATCCTGTGATGGCGTAATGCCGACGTTTGAATACAGGGGACCGGCGGGGCGGATGCCGGGTACCGCAGAGTAGCGGGGGCGAGGTTGAAAGTACGCGTTTGCCCAAACTGATCTGCGGCGGTGCGCAATCCGCAATCGGAAGACTCGATGGAAATTTCATCAACGCAGCGAGTTATGTGCTTTGTCTTTCGTGATCACGGCGAATATGATATGGATGGGTGGGTATTGCGCACGGATGCCAATACGGATTAACTGATCGACATTCGACTGGCCGGCGAATCGGAGGCATTTGTTGGCAAGCGTATCGGCAGAACAAACAATGGGCGCCACGGCAACACACCGCAAAATTCTGGTTCTTGCGGCTGGCCAGGACATTTCAGAGGACGTCATCGATCGCTTCGGTCCGAACGCGCAGATCGAACGTGTCGCAACCCTCGAGGCGGCGCAGCAGCGATTGAAGGAAGTCAACTTCGAGCTGGTTGTCGCCGATCCGTCGTTCGTCGCATCGATGAACGAGGCGGGCGGTACCAACGCAAACCTTCGGCTTCTGCTTGAGACCATCGGGCAGGGCGTCTGTATCTTCGACTCAACCGGGGCGCTGCAATGGGATAACCCGCGCATGCGAAGTTATCCGCGCGATCTCGTCGAACGAATCGGCGAGGCGTGTCAACGCACAATTCGCGATCACGAAAAAGAAAACTCCAACGCAACGCCGGCGCACGCACGTGCCCGGCGTTTCAGCTTTGTGGCCGGCGAAGATCAGCATTTCGATGTGACGATCACGCCCGTTGTCGAAGAATCCGGTCGAATCGCGAGATTCAGCTGCGTCGTCTGGGATGTGACGCACAGCCGGCGCCTGCAGCAGAAGATCGACGCCATCGATCTTGCCGGCCGCGAGCTTGTGCGGCTCGATGTCGAAACGACGGCGGGCATGGACGTCGAAGAGCGCCTTCGTCTGCTCGAACGCAAGATTCTTCGCTACCTGCACGACCTGCTTCACTTCGACAACTTTGCCGTGTTGCTCATTGACAAGAAGACGAATCGCCTCGAAATGGTTTTGCAGCACGGCATGTGCGCCGCCAGCCGCGATCTCGATATTTTCGCATCCACGGAAAACAATGGCATCAGCGGATACGTCGCCGCCACGGGCCGCAGCTATATCTGCCACGACACGGCCAACGATGTGCGTTATCTCCAGGGCCTGGAGCAGGCGCGCAGTTCACTGACAGTTCCCCTCCGCCTTCATGATCGGCTCATCGGTGTCCTCGATATCGAGTCGGACAAGTCCGCCGCCTTCAACGAAGACGATCGACAATTCGCCGAGATGCTCGCGCGCTACGTCGCGCTGGCCCTCAACATGCTCGATCTGCTCATCGTCGAACGTTATGAATCGACGGGACAGCTCGCCGACGATGTGATCGATGAGATCGCCGGTCCCCTCAACGACATCGTGACAGAAGCCGGCACCCTCGTTGAGGAGTTCATCGGCAACGACGAGTTGCGCCATCGGCTGCATGCCATCATCGACAGTGTCGATACAATCAAGAAGAAGGTTCGGACCGTCGCGACGCCGCGCAGCGGCATTCTCGGCCGACACGGCGATTCGACGGAAAAGGACCCGCTTCTCGAAGGCAAGCGCATTCTGATCGCCGACGATGAGGAGACGATTCGCGAAACCATCGGCGGCGTGCTTCGCGGCAAGGGCTGCGACGTGACGCTGGCCCGGGATGGCGCGGAGGCGATCGGGTTCCTTGAGTCGAAACCCTTCGACCTCCTCCTGGCCGACATCAAGATGCCCTTGAAAAACGGCTACGAAGTCTTCGCCGCGGCTCGCGAAACGTATCCCAATATTGCTGTCATGCTGATGACGGGCTTCGGATATGATCCCAACCATTCGATCGTCCGGGCGAGACAGGAGGGGCTCAATGCCGTTCTTTTCAAGCCGTTCAAAGTCGATCAGTTGATGACGGAGATACGTGCAGCCTTCAAACCGGCCGAATAGACCGATATCACGCCGTGTTCGCCGTCATCGCGCGGCAAGATTGCCTACCACTCCCCGCATTCATAAGATAGAAGCCTTGCGGATCGGCCCAAGCTCACCTGCCGATTCCTCGTCTCGACTTGCATGCAGAGGTCGCTCCATATGAAGCTTCGTTGCCCTCGTTGTGAAAAGAAACTCTCGATCGCCGACAAGTACGCCGGCCGGGCGATTCGCTGCCCGGCGTGCAATCGCGGATTCACCGTTCCGAAACTCGAACAGGCGATGGGCCCCGTGTCGGAAGTCGACCTGGCGGGGCTCGCCGCGCTCGAAGCCGGTACGCAGCAATTGAGCGATGAGGATCGAGAGGCCCTGGAGGCACAGGCCAACGCCGGGGAAGTGCTCGAACCGGGCGTTCGCGTCTGTCCGAGTTGTGGCGCGAAGACGAAGTCGGCCGACACGACGATCGAAATCCTCTGCTCTCACTGTTGGAAGTCCATTCCCGCCGTGTCCTCAGAAACGGGTCTCGGCGGTAAGAAGATCAAGCAGCACAAGGAAATCGGCGCACTCGGCCGCGGCGGCTTCTATTCTGAAATCGGCAACGCCGTGTCGTATCCGTTGACTGCACTCAGTTCGATCATGACGGCCGCACTGGTTGCGTTTCTCGCAGGCGTATTGCCCGTCGTCTTTCTGACGGGTGCGTCCAACGTGATGAGTTTCAGCAACGTGGGCACGGCCCAGGAACACGACAAAGTCGATCTCGGCATGGTTCCCGTGATCCTGACGCTGGTCTTCACAACAGAGATCATCTTCTTCGCCGCTGTCGCCATTCACGCGTTCTTCGACATCGTTCGATCGACGGGCATCGGCGAGGATGCCGCGCCCAAGCTAACCTGGTCGCCGAGCAACCTGGGCAAGAGCGTCGTGTCCTACATCGTTCTGCTCATCTACATCGGTGTCTCGATGTTCGTCGTCGCCAAGCTGACGCTCGAATTCAACGTGACCGACGAAGTCCTTGCGGGGAATCTTGATGGCTTCATCACGGGCGGAACAGCGTTCATGATCGGCGCCGTCATCGTCGCGTTTCTGATACCCATGCAGCTGATCGGCATGAGCCTCGGCAACGTGGGCCAGGCGATGAACATCGTGAACGTCGCGAAGTCCATCGCCCGAACGCACGTCCATTACATCTTCCTCGTGCTCCTGCTGACGGTCTTCGGATCGCTGTTCGCCGGCGGGTTCGCTGCGTTGCTCTTCAGTTGGTTCATACCAAAAGTGTCGGAAATGGTCGCCGGTTCGGGCGAAGGCAAGCTCGGGCAAGTGTCGCTGGCGCTATTGGCCTGGGGCGTTGTCATGGCCTGCTTTTTCTACGGCTCTTACATCCTTGCCCGGATGCACGGGCTGTTTGTGCGTTCCTTTCGGAAGAAGCTACTCTTCGGAACGAGCTAACAGAGTCCCTCGTCCAAATGTGCGAATTAGGGGGGAGTGCGGGCGTCTCGCCCGCACAAGGACTTGAGCAATTACAGGCGGCCGAGACGCCCGCATAAGTTCTTGAGCAATGTATAGGCGGCCGAGCGCCCGCATAAGTACTTGAGCAATTACAGGCGGGCGAGACGCCCGCACTCCCCGCTTGAATGGACGCCGCGACTTGAGCCCCGACGCGAACGATGCCGTTTTCGGACGGCTTTCGATTCAATTGCTCGATATGTCAATTCGCCGTTCGATGCGTTCGATGTGAAATGCATGAACGTCTCATCCGTCGCATCCGCTGCATCGTCGCTCAAGGCCGCTGAGACGGCTTCGCAGGTTCAGTTCGCCGTCGCCGCCAAGTCGCTCAATCATCAGCGAGCACAGGGCGACGCCGTCGTGCAGCTCATTCAGGGCGCCCAGGAAAACCTGGACCAGTCGATCGCCAACGTGTCGAACGCGATCGGTGGTCTTCTCGACGTCGCCGGCTGATGCGCCGCTTCGTCCAGACGTAGCGTCCGCCCTCTGTGGCGGACGACGAATCGCGTGGCGACGATACATGGCCATCAACTCGTTGGCCGATTGCATCGTCGGCCCCCACAGAGGGGGGCCGCTACATGTCATCGCGACTCACTCAAGCATCGACGGGATTCGCTCGCTCGATCTTCCCTTATAATTCGACGCACGATGATGATTCGTGAGCCAGTTTTTGCAGGCCGATTCTACGCGGACGGCGAAGTCGAGTGCCGCGCCGCGATCGACGCATGTCTGCGCAGTGCGGAAGACGATGTCGGCAAGGCGACGGCTGTGACGCAGCGCGATCGCATTGTCGGCTGTGTGCTGCCGCATGCGGGATGGATGTTCTCCGGCGCTGTGGCGGCAAGAACGCTGCGCGAAGTGGCCGCCCGACAGCATCCGCAAGTGCTTGTCATCTTCGGTGCGATTCACGTGCCGGGCGTCGCCGTCGCTTCGATCTTCGAGCGAGGTGCCTGGGAAACGCCATTGGGGCTTGCATCGATCGACGATCGATTGAGTGAACGACTGATGGGGCAGACGGGCCTGCTTCACAGCGATCCGCACGCACACGATCAGGAACACAGCATCGAAGTCGAAATTCCGTTCGTTCAACATCTGCTGCCCGACACGCTGATCGTACCGATCATGGTGCCGGCGGATGGGCAGGCCGCGTCGCTCGGCAACGCCGTCGGTCGCGCCTGTCGATCGTATGGCGTGCGGGCCGCGTTCGCATGCTCGACGGATCTTACGCATTACGGTCCGAGCTTCGGGTTCACACCGCAGGGCGTCGGCGAGGCCGGCGTGCATTGGGCGAAGGAAGTGAATGATCGGCGGATGATCAATCTGATGCTGGCAATGGATGGAGAGAACGCCGTCGAAGAGGCCGGCCGACATCGCAACGCCTGCGGCAGCGGCGCGATCGCCGCGACGCTTCAGGCGTGCAAAGCGCTCGGCGCCGATCAGGCGACACTTCTTGAACACACGACGAGCTGTGCCGTCGGAAAGGCACTCGGCCATCGTTCCGACAACGACTCCGTCGGCTACGCGGGGATGATTCTCGCGTAAGGAGTAGGTCGGGTCATCGACCCGACGATTCTCGCGCGGCCGTGTCGGGTCGATGACCCGACCTACACGCTTCGAGTAGGGCTGTCGCCGGGCGCAGTGTTTTCAGGGTGCCATGCTTGCCCTTCAAGGCAAGCATGTTGGCGGCGCCGGTGGCGTGTCGATCGTTGGCATTGTTGAGTCATCACAAGTCTCTCGACATGCGCCTCTTGAAGGAGGAACATGGCACCCTTTGTGCTACGGCGACTTCTCAAGAATCGCCCAATACCCGCCATCACATTCACCGTCGGGCTGCGTCAATTCGTCGTTTGATGGCGACCAATCCGGATGCCGGTCCACAAACGCATTGACCTGCGCTCGATTCTCTTCATCTTCCAGCGAACAGGTCGCATAGACGATGCGTGTTGCCGGATCGGCCAGCGATGCGCACGTGTCGAGGATGCCCGCCTGGATCTCGGCAATCTCGTTTAACGCCTGTTGGCCGGCGCGATATCGCGCTTCGGGGCGCTTTGCCAGCACGCCCGTGTTCAAACAGGGCGCGTCGATCAGAATGACATCCAGCGAGCGACGCGCCGACGCGATCTCTGCCGAAACGGCGTCAATCGCGCAGGTCTTGATCGTGCTGATACCGTGTGATGCCGCCGCGTCGCCGAGGCGCTCCAGCTTGCGTTCGTCGATGTCTGTCGCGATGACGAGCCCTTCGTTGTTCATCAACTCCGCCGCCTGCGTCGATTTGGTACCGACGCCGGCGCAGTAGTCGATGACGAACATGCCGGGCTTCAGTCCGGCGTTGCGCAGCGTCTTCTGCGATGTGATGTCCTGCGGCTGGCAAAGGCCTTCGCCGATCTCGGGTACGTCAGCGACCGACGCCGTTGTGGGCAGCAGGACGGATGCGCCATCGTCAGACAGCCGCGCGTCAATCTCGCGCAGCGTCAATCGCGCCAGCAACTCCGCCGCCGTCGTCTTCAACGTGTTGGGTCGCAATGTCAGTGATGGCCGGCGAATCGTCGCCTCGCAAACCTGCGTGCAGCCGGCTCGCTTGAATTTGCGATTCCAACGTTCGACGAGCCACGGTGGAATTCCATACGCAGTCTGAAAGTAGAGTAGCAGTTTCTTTTCCGGATCGGGAAAGACATTGGTCGAGAATTCAACCTGCCGCTGCGAATCGAGCAGCAGCGTTCGCCGCGCATCGAACTCCGCCGTTCGCGCCGTCACTTCACCGCGATGCTTCTGCACCTGTCGCAGGACGGCGTTGGCAATCTTCGTCGCGCCGACGCCCATTTTCTTCGCCTGCCGAACGCCCTGATCGATCGCCGCATGATCCGGTACGCGATCCAGCCAGCAGAGCTGATACACGGCCATCGCGAGCACGACCTGCAATCGATCGCGCAGGCCCGCCCAGCGACCGCGATAGAAGCTCGCCGCGATGTGTTCGCACGTGATCAATCTCCGGATCGTGCCGATTGCGAGCTCTGCCGCGAGCCCGGCATCCGCCGGTGAAAGCGGGGCGTTCTGCTGCCACGCGTCCAGCAGCGCGCCGACGAAGGCCTGACCGTTTCGCGCTTCGCAGATCGCATCAACGGCGCGATCCCGCGCGTCTCGTCGTATCGTGGCTTCTTCACTCATGCTTCCGGCTCCAGCGCCGCGAATCGATCGCCGGGCTGTACGCGCCGACCGTTCGCATAATCCGGCCACGGCATCAGCTTGCCGCCCGCCGGTTTGACTTCGAGAATTGATATAGCGCCGTCGCGCACCTGCAACGCCAGCATGTCCGTGATTTTTCCGAGATCGTCGTCGCTTGCCGCCGGCGCTGCCGCACCCTCATAAGGCCGCACGCGGGCGATTGTCACACGCTCGTCGCGCGTGCCATCGGCCGACACGAATCGACAAATCGCCCCCGGCCAGCTCCACAGACCGTTAATCCGGCTCGACAGCGAGGCAGCGGATTCGTCGAAGTGAATGTAGCCGTCTGTCTTCTTCAGCTTTCGCGCCTTCGTCGCCAGCGACTCGTCCTGCGGCGTACCGGGCGCTGCCGGATCGGCTTCGAGAATCTTCAATGTCTCGCGCACGGCGTCACAACCGATGCGCGACAGGCGGTCGTGGAGCGCGCTCGCAGTCTCGTCGTCGTTGATCGCCGTGCTGCGCGTGATCAGGATCGGTCCCGCGTCCATCTTCTCGACAATACGAAACACAGTCACGCCCGCCTTTCCCGCGCCGTTGATGACGGACCATTGCACAGGCGCCGCGCCGCGCAGGGCGGGCAGGACGGAGCCATGCAGATTGACGATGCCCGTCGGGAAAATCTCGTGAAGCAGTTCGTGACCGATCTTCTGACCGAAGGCGACGACATAGCCGAGATCGGCCTTCTGCTCGCGGATGATGTCGAGCACGTCGGGGGCGTTGACATTCTCCGGCGTGATGACGCGCACGCCGTCGGCCTCGGCCGCGGCCTTGAGTGGTGTCGGCGTCGTCTTCTTGCCGCGGCCGCTGGGCCGATCGGGCTGGGAGACGACGAGCGGGATCTCGTGACCGTCGTGGCGGATGGAGTCGAACGTCGGTATGCCGAACGCGCCGGAGCCGAAGAAAACGATACGCATGATGCGGGCGAAGCCTCTGTGTTGCCGCGTGCGGCGGGGTTGATCGTGCCTGGGGGGGCATGCTAATCGAAAATGGGGTATATGCATCGGCGCACTGGTGCATTGCGAATCGCGCTGGGCGTTGCGGGAAAGGACTCCCGTGGGGAGTGGGTGCGAGAGAGGATTCTGGTACCAGCATTCGGCGATCGAGAGTCGTGCTCCCGA
>JAJDEC010000499.1 GCA_029259995.1 Phycisphaerae bacterium | reverse complement strand
TTCGACTGCAACGCCAACGGCGTGCCGGATCATTGCGATATCAGTCCGGGCGGCGCCGATTCCGATTGTGACGGCAATCTGATTCCGGACACGTGTCAGGCGCCGGCACGATGTTGTCCGGGAGACGTCAATGGAGACACGTACCTAGATGGCCGCGATATTCAGCGGTTTGTGGAGGCGCTGTTCGACGCGTCGCCTTTCTGTTTCTCGCGAGAATTCTGCCGGCGCGACGTCAACGGAGATTTCTCGGTCGACATGGGCGATGTCAGCGCGTTTGTGGAAGCGCTGCTCATCGGCGAACCGTGTCCGGTACTGATTCACGTTTCAAGCCAGGTCAATACGCTCAATTCGGAAGGACAGGTCGTGGGCGTCGCGAACCAGGTGTTTGTTCTGAACGAGCAGGGCGATCTGCTGTACTCATACGATCAGGCTTCCGATGCCTTCACGGATTCGTGGGGATATCGAGACGGTGCCAGCGACGGCGAGCATGTCTACTTTGGATGGTTTGGTGGCGTTGCAAGACACGATGCCGATGGCAGTAATGGTGAACAGATTATCTTCGGCCCGGTGCCCGAGACCGGAGGGACTTGGAGGGCGTTGGCGTTTGACCCGACCGGCGACGGCGGCAATGGCAGCTTCTGGACACAGAGCTTTAACTTGGATCTTGTTGAAACTACGTTGACGGGCGTCCTGCTCAACCAATTCCCGAACGATCTCAACCTCTATGGGCTGGCCTACAATCGAGATAGCGGCATGCTTTGGGGGCATCATCTGGTCCCGCCGGAATTCGATCCCGAAATGGTCGAAATCGATCCGGCCACCGGTCAGCCGACCGGTGTTTCGTTCAGCTCGCATTATGGTGTACTCGGTTCATCGGTGAACGGATTCGCGCAATACGGCGGAGCGAGCTATGATCCGCGGACTCAAACCCTATACGGCCTCATTCAAGGGAGGCCCAATGACGCCGTCTTCCACTGTGACATGGCGGGAAATCTGCTGGAACCGCTCCAGCCCAATCCTCGCGACGATATCATTCTTCAGACGGGGACGATTCGCAATCTCGGTGTCGTCATTTCCCGGCCATAGTGACTGCGAAACGGGCCGACAGTTGAATGACGGATTCTCTGGAAGGTCGCAGATTGAATCGGATCCAGGGCCAATTGTCAGAATCCATTTTCGTAGTTGATACGAATGCTGCTGCTGCATGGGGATCAAACGCATCGATTCTGCATCCCGGCTGAAATTTTTCGAGTTGGCGCGTACTGCCCCTATAATCCGATCCACATTCGGTTGCGATGACGCGGGCGCCGGAGACAGCGTATTCGTAGATTTACGAAAGGCTGCCTCGTGCGCCGCGATGAGGCTTTGCGTGTGGAGTGCGTGAGATGGCGACGGGCGAGAACCAACAGTCTAACTCAAAGCGTCGTGGCTCCGCCCGCGTTTCTGAGAATACAATTGTGCCAGAATATCGCGCGACGCCGCCGGCCCCATCCCCCGTGCAAATCCCGGACGCTGGTCACTTGGACCCATGGGATCTCGCGCCCTTCGGTATTCTGATCTTGGACAGCGGCCGCATGATCCACTCGTGCAATGCGACGGCGGTTGGACTATTCGGCGTTCCGCGAGACCACATAGAGAGACATTCGATCTTCGAATTTATTGCGCCGGGTGATACGGAAGTTTTTGCACGACATTGGCAAGATGTCGAATCGGGGACCGACGCCTGTTCCTGTGATCTGGAGTTATTGCGTTCCGACGGTTACACCGTATTCGTTGAAGTGCGAACCGCTCCGCTCGTCTCGGTGGACGGCGAATCAACGTCCTATCGCGTCATGATGCATGACATCACAGAGCGTCGGCAACTGTTGCAGGAATTGCAGGATGCACGGACCGAGTTGGCTGATCAGTTGCGTGACATGGAGCGATTACAGGAGATCAGCCTGCGAACCGTTGCGGACGGCGATCTCGAACCGTTGCTGCAGGAAATCGTCGACGTTGCCATCGAGATCATGCGCGCGGACGCCGGAAGCATGATGCTGATCGAGGAGGGCACGGGGGACATGTTGCTTGGAGCGCATGTCGGGCTTCGTGGTAAGTACCTTGAGGCGTGTTGGAGATTCGATCCGAATAGTTTCGATACTGCCTGCGGCCGGGCGGTGAAATCGGGCCGGCGCGTGATTGTGCCGGATATATCGAACAGCCGCGAATTCGTCGCAGAGGCCTACATTGACATCCTCAGTGAGTCGGGAATTCGCGGGCTGGAATCGACGCCCCTGGTGACGCGAAGCGGCAAGGTACTGGGTGTCATGACGACGCAATATCGCGAACCGACGGCGCCGAATCCGTCGGCATTGCGTCGTATGGATTTGCTGGCCCGCCAGGCGGCCGACTTGATTGAGCGGGCGCAGGCCGAGTCGGCGATTCGCGAAAGCGAGCAGCGACTTCGCGGATTCTTTGAAACGGCCGCAGTCTTGACATCCATTATCGATCTTCGGGAGGACGACTTCGTCTACACGTATCCAAATGCTCGGATCGCGGAGTTCTTCGGAATGACAGCTGAGTCTCTTCGCGGCAAATCGGCTCGGGAGGTGGGTGTTCCCGAATCGAAAATCGCAGAGTGTCTGCAGCAGTTTCGAATGTGTGAGACGACGAAGAACCCCGTGACTGCCGAACACGCATTTCCATTCGGCGACAACGTGTATTGGTATTTTGGCACGATCAGCTTCATTGGAGACGGACCGAACGGATCGCAGTTCAGCCTCACGTTGATTGACATTACAGAGCGGAAGGAAGCCGAATCCGCGCTTCGTGCGAGTGAGTTGCGATATCGCAACTATGTGGATCACGCATCGGATGCGATGCTGCTCCTGGATGCAGATGGTCTCATTATCGATGTCAATGACCAGACTTGCCGGAGTCTGGGCTATGAGCGGCATGAGCTGATTGGAAAAACACCGCAAGCGTTCGATCCCATCGCGAAGGAGGAGATGTTTGCCGGAATACGCGATCGCCTGAACCGCGACAAGACGATTTCCTTCGATACGATCAATCAGCGAAAAGACGGCGCGCGGTTTCCAGTGGAAGTTCGGGCGCGGCTCTACGAAATCGACGGTGTCGAGTATTGGCTCGCATACGTACGCGATATCACGGATCGCAAGCGATCGGAAGAAGCGCTTCGACGGAGCGAGTCGCGATTTCGAGGCGCGATCGAGAACATTCCGGACGTCATTGTCATCTACGACTCGGATCTCAGGATCCAGTACATCAATGCGGCCACGACAGGAATCACAGGTCGGCCCGTTTCGGACTTCATCGGGCGCCGCGATGACGAGGTATTTCCGAAGGAGGTTCACGACTCTTACCTACCGATGCTTCGGGAGGTCTTGGAATCCCGATCGAATCGATCGCTGGAGACGGACATTCGATTTCCAAACGGCGATGTGAGATCGTTACACATCCGCTGTGTTCCTCTCCTTGATGACGACGGAGCGGTTCGTGAGATTGTCGGTATCACGCACGATCTGACGGAGCGAAAGAAGGCGGAACAGGCGACGCGCGAGAGTGAGCAACGATTCTCCCAATTCATGGCGCATTTGCCGGGACTGGCCTGGATCAAAGATTCCGAAAGTCGTTACGTTTACGCCAACGAGGCGGCAGCGGCGGACTTCAGGACATCCGCCGATCGCATCGCAGGAAAATTGGATATTGACCTGTTTCCTGCGGATGTCGCGTCGGAATTCGTAAAAAGCGATCGAAGTGTGCTTTCGACGGGGAAGGGCCGACAGATGCACGAGTGCCGGAAGGACGAGCATGGGCGTGAACGTCATTCGCTTGTCAGCAAGTTTCCGATTCCGTCAAGTGATGATCGGCCGCCCCATGTCGGCGGCGTTGCGATTGACATGACGGAATGGGTGCAGGCGGAAGAGACAATTCGCCGCATCGTCGAAGGGATCGCGCCGACAACGGGGCAGGATTTCTTCCGGACGCTTGCCAGCCATCTGAGCAGTGTCTGTCATGTCGATTTTGCTTTCGTCAGCCGGTTTGACAAATCTGAACCGAACCTCATGCACTCGATCGCGACTTGCAGTCAAGGTGAGATGATTGAAAACAGCTCGTTTGACATTCGAGGTACGCCTTGTGAACACATCTTCATCCGCGGCGTTTATTTTCAACCGTCTGGCGTACGCGGGGAGTTTCCGGACGACAAGCTCCTCGTGGAATTGAATGTCGACAGCTA
>JAJDEC010000498.1 GCA_029259995.1 Phycisphaerae bacterium | reverse complement strand
AATCTGAACCGCCGTTTCCAGCGCATCGACCGCCGAGTCGGCATGCTCTTTCGAGAACACCCCCTGGCCCGCCAGATAGACGTTGACCCAGCCGAGTCGATCCATGACATCTGCATATCGAGGGTGGCTCGCGCCGAATCCGATCCTGGTCAGTGACTTGGACTTCTCGATGTTCTCCAGCGCGGACTTGAATTCGCCGAGGTCAATCTGCGTTGTCCCCAGTCGGAGATACGCCAACGCCGTCATCGGATGCGCTTCCGGAAGATTCGACTTGCAGTATTCGAGCGCTTTGACGGCCTTGTCCCGGGCCGCCTCGTACTGGCCCTTCTGATTCAGCGTTCCCCATTCTCGCAGTGCGGCGTCGGCTTCCGCGAATTGCTTCTGTTCGCGTTCGGGCATTCTCGAAATCGTGACGGCAACACTCGCCAGCGCATTGGCCTTTGCCGTGAGGTAATGCGGCTGCCCGAGAATCGTTGCCCGGGCTCGAACCGCGATCACCGCTTCTTCCGCGGACTCGGCGAATTTGCCCTCGGCGAACAACGACTCCGCTTTGTCGAACGCTGCGTCGACTTTTTCCAACTCCGCCGTCTGGGCGTCGTTCAATTTCGCGCCGTCGACGGCGCGAAGCGCCTTGACGGCCAGCGGCGTTGCCGCGGCACGGGCGTACAAGTCCTTGTGCGTCGGCACTTGCGATTTCTCGGGTTGCGCACGGACACCTGTCGTCGACGCCATGACGCAGATCGCGATCAATGCAGCCTGAATTCGAGATGTCGTCGTCCGGAGTTTCTCGATCACGATTGGATCCCCTCGTCAGCATTCCTCATCCGGGGCGCAAACTGTCGGCACATCGCGATCCCCACGGCTCGTTGAAAACATATTAGTCGGCCCGTCCGCGCGGCTCAATTCGATCGAGCCCGAATCATGCCGGACGCCGATTTTCAGCGAGAACCACAGAGGGCTTCGACGGCGCGAACAATTCGAATGGCAATCTGCGACTTGCTTCCCTCGGGCCAGTCGTGCCATTCGCCGTCGGAATCGAGGTACTCGAATTTCGCTCGACTCGAGTCAATGTTGGCGGGGCTGTTCAGAAGAATGGCGTCGGCGTTCTTGGCGATTCGCTTGCTGGCCGCCTTCTTCCTGCCGTCATGATCCTCCAATGCGAACGCAATCGTCACGCGTCGGCCTTTCTTTCGGCCCAACTATGCGGCGATGTCTTCCGTTGCGACGAGATCAATCGTCAGGCCGTCCGATTGTTTCGGCAGTTTCTTCGTCCGCCTGCGGACCGGGCGATAGTCGCAAACGGCTGCACTGAAGATGGCGGCGTCCGCATCGCGGAATGCGCGTTTGGCCGCCGTCGCCATTTCGCGCCCCGTGTCGGCATGAATCAATTGAACGCCCGCCGGCGCCGCGATGGCGACGGGCCCGCTGATGAGCGTGACGCTGTGACCGCGCTGCTTCGCCGCAGCGGCGATCGCGTAGCCCATCTTGCCCGATGACGGATTCGACAGAAAGCGGATCGTGTCAAGGTACTCACGCGTCGGTCCGGCCGTGATGATGAGATTCAGAGGACGGGCATTGCGTTTGGATGCCATGGGCGTGATCCGTGCGGAATACAATCCGGAGCATCAGGCGAGAGATCTGCGAACCGAGTTGCCTGTTCTTACGTGTGAATCCAGCAGCGCCTCATTCGCCCGTCGAATCGTCATTCGGCCGGCTGGGACCTGGGCGTCTGCAGTTTCAGCGACGACACTACGTGTTCCAGAATTGTCTCAGGCTCCGCCATCCGTCCTTCGCCGATCGTGCGACATGCAAGCCATCCGGATTCGGGCGGTACCTGCATCATTCCAAACTCCATCAATCGGGAGAGATTCGCCTGGACGATTCGGTTCTTCCACATTCGCGTATTCATCGCCGGCGCCAGCAGTATCGGACAGTCGGACGTCAGGGCGATCGTCGTCACGACATCGTCGCCCAGTCCCGCGGCAAGCCGACCGATCGTATTGGCCGTCGCCGGGGCGATGACGACGAGATCGGCGCGATCTGTCAGTCGGATGTGCTGAGGATCATGCGTGTCCGGTGAGTCCCAGATACTCCGGAACACGTGGCGCGCCGTCAGGGATTCAAACGTCAGGGGCGTGATGAATCGTTCCGCGGCCGACGTCATCGCGACCGAGACGCCGGCGCCGCGCTGCACCAGCCGGGACACGATCGTCGCCGTTTTGTATGCAGCGATGCCGCCGCAGACGGACACGATGATTTCGTATCCCTCAAGGTCCCGCTCGCTGTGCGATGGACCGTTCGGCGACACGTCAGTCATTCCTGCCGTCGGATTCCGCGTCGCGATAGTCGATCAGGCCGAGTTCGATCTCCCGAATCACCAGCTCAAGCGCAGTCATTTTTCCCTGTTCGACCATGGGACGCGCGCCCAGCAGGATTTCGCGCCATCGCTTCTGCACCAGCGCCGTAAACTTGAACCGCCCGCCGATCTTGTCAATCAGCTCTTCGTGTTTCAGACTTTCAATCATTGTGTTCTCTGCCTCAATTAACCTGTTGTTTTTCGTGTATCTTCAACACGATTTTCGCGATCGTTTCGTCCAACTTATCGTTGACCACAAATTCGTCGTAGCAGTTCGACTCATTCGCGTATCTGATTTCGCCGTCCGCCTTCGCGAGCCGTTCCGCGACGCTGTCCGGCGCATCCGTCTTTCGACCCAGGAGCCGCACTTTCTGTTCTTCCGCCGTCGGCGGAAGAATGAAGAACGCGATCGCTTCAGGGATCCGCTCGTGGACCTGAATGCATCCCCGGACGTCAATTTCCAGAATGATGATTCGCCCTTCATCCACGGCCGACGTCACGGCTTTTGCGGGCGTTCCGTAAAACTGGCCATAGACTTCCGCCCATTCGAGCAATTCGTCGCCGTCACGCAGCCGCTGGAATTCTTCACGGCTGACATAATGATAGTCGCGACTGGCCGTCTCATTTGGGCGCGGCTTTCGCGTCGTGACCGAAACGCTGAATTCCGCAGGCAGTTCCTCGCACAGTCGCCTGCAAATCGTCGATTTTCCCGTCCCGCTGGGGCCGCTGACGACGATGACGTTCCCGTTTTTTCCTCCAGCGCTTTTGCTCATGTCCCTCCGTGGGTGCACCTGCGAAAAGGCCGGACCACATGCGCCGCGGCGCCGCGTACCGACAGTTATTCGACGTTCTG
>JAJDEC010000497.1 GCA_029259995.1 Phycisphaerae bacterium | reverse complement strand
AGGGGAGACGCTTTACCTCAAGAGGAATGCAATCGAACGTTACTTCGGGCAGCTCTCCGCATTTGGCGGTGGCCTGGCCCCGCTGCCCTCGTGGGTCCGACGACTCGAACGAGTCGAACGTTGGGTTGTCGCGAAAGTGATTATTTATCACGCCAGACTCATCGTCCGAGAGGCCGCAGCGTGACGCTTCGTGCGCATTCTTCTGAAGTGGTGGGCCACCCGTTGAATTGTGGAATCGACTCAATTGATGGTGGGCACGGCCCACCCTACGGGAAGTCAGCGCGTCAGCATTGAGAGTTGATTCTCAAGCGCCGGATTCGGCTGATCGCCCAGCCCGAGCATCTTGAGATTGAGACCGCCGGCGGCGTCGATGGAGACTTCCCAGACCTGGCCCGGCGCGACGAGCACGGACGGCGCTTCGAACTGGGCGACGCGGACGCCGTATTCCTTTGCCAGCGCCTCGTCTTCCGCGAACGAGAGGAATCGATCCCAGATCGTCTTGTGAAGCGCCAGCTCCGTCGGCGTCGCGTGCATGTACGACGGCGCCGATCGATCGAGAGGCACGCCGCTGCGCGGTGACTGGTAATCACCAAACGCGCGTCGGAACAGTGCAAGATTGGTTTCGCGATTCTCCGACGCGCCGCCGATCAGGTCGTACTCAAACTTGAGCACCAGGGCTTCGATGTAGACCTGCTTGCAGAGCACTTCGATCAACTCCGGCGGTCCCAGCGCGCCGTCGGGTCCGATCTGCTGCCATCGCATCACAGTGACGGGAATGTCCTGCCCGTCGACCGTCTGCTCCAGCACGTTGACCTGCGCGACGCGATGCGACGACTGGATCCGATTCGCGTAGAGCTTCAACTCCGCCAGCTCGTGCTCCAGGTCGACAATCTTTGACTCCAGACGGCGAATCTTGATCGCGGAGATCTGATCCGAAGCCACGAACGCCAGCGCAAGAATCAGCGCGCTACCGAACGTTAACTTGAGCCATCTGAATCGAAACATCGTGTCCTCTTGCTGGAGAGACCCCTCGGGGTGGCAATCGATAGCCAAATCGCATCGCTTCCCCCCTCTCTATCGGGCAAGTCGGGCTTGAACTCGCCGACATTGGAACCTTGGTACGATACCGGACCTTCCGAAGTTCATCATCCTCAGCTATCGGACGATGCTCGGGGATTGTCGAGATTCGCCATGCGATCGCACGTCTCGGCGATCGCGCCGCGGAATGGGGATCAACTCAATGTATACAATAGGGAGCTGGCATCGGCGCTGCCGGTAAAATGGAATCGTGGGCGGCTAATACCGCTGGATCGCGCTGTTTATTAAGTCTGCAGGGATTCCCCGCTGCTGCGCCTCGCGAAGATGTTTCCAGGCCCGATCGGGGTGGCCGGATTCGAAATACGCGATCGCGAGACCGTAGGAGACGCGGGCCTGAATCTCTATCGGCAGGCGATCAACCATGGGCAGGAGCTTCTCGAAGCAATCCACGACACCTGGCCAGTCCTCCTGCGTCGTCAGTTGCACGCCCAATTCGTAGCGTGCCGCCGCCAGGCCCTTATATGTCTTGGATTGATCCTCCTCCGGCATTTGATCGATCACGAGCAGCGCCTTCTCGTAAGCCTCCACGGCCCCCTTCCAATCCTGCAACTCCATGAGAACCAGCCCGAGGTTGCTGTAGGCGAAGACGAAATCCGATCGCAACTCGATGGCGCGCTTCAGATGCGTCATGGCACCGGGATAATCCCCCGTTTCGATCATTGCCGCGGCCAGGTTGCAATGCGCGTGCGGCGAATCCGAATCCAGCTGTAACGCATAGGACCAGAGCGATCGCGAATCGCGCCAGGCCGACGCGTAGGTTCGACTGACGCGAATCAGCGAGAGACATGCGA
Source organism: Phycisphaerae bacterium (assembly GCA_029259995.1). Taxonomy (GTDB): domain Bacteria; phylum Planctomycetota; class Phycisphaerae; order UBA1845; family UTPLA1; genus ECT2AJA-110-A. Next base: position 1,059 of record JAJDEC010000497.1, on the reverse strand, counting down.
CGACAATCGCGAGCGCGACGCCCGTGAATCGCATCGCGCGCAATTCCCGCGGGCCACGCGTCAACAGCCAATACGCAAGGCCGGCGAACAGCGCGGCGATCGGTATCGACACGAAATACGAATAACGATCCGCCACGAGCTGCTGGGAAATCTGGATGATCCCAAGGTTCGGTAACAGAATCACGAGAAACGCCAGCATCGCGGCGACGACGGCCCGGATCCGGCGACGGAACACAATCAACGAGACAACGCCGACCAACACAAACGCGATCGCACCGCCGAATCGCGGATCGAACACATCGAACGATGCGGGCAACTCGTAGAAAGGTCCCAGGTCCGTCGGCATCAGCGTCTTGGACAGATAGAACACAATTCCGTAGCAGGATTGAATCAATCGATCCGCCAGGGGAAGACCGCTCAAATCGCTGCCGGGATTTGTGATCGCCTTGGCGTCGGCCGCGAACTTGGCGATGAAGATGGCGACGATAAAGAAAGGCAGCTTCTCGACGATGATTCTCGTCAACCTCGCGGGAAGTCCGCGGCCTTTGCCCTCAAGTCGGCGCAACGGAAACACATCGATGATCAACAGCAAGACGGGAAGCGTGATGGCGACCGCCTTGAACAGGACGGCAAGGCAGTAACAAACGAACGCCGCGAAGAGCGCGAGCCACGCTGTTTCTCCCTGTCGCTTTCGCGCGTGACCGCGCAGATAGAACCACAGGCCGAGCATCGAAAAGAAGACCGCCGGCAGATAGGGTTGTCCCGACACCCACGCTGTCACTTCCGTTCGCAACGGATGCACGACGAACAGCAATGCGGCCGCGCCGGCCGCCACGATCAGCGCGGTCTCGTCGCGCGCGGATGCATCCGATCGCGCCGATCGAATTAGCGTGATCAGCAGCGCGAACAGCATCAATCCGTTGAGCGTATGAAGTGCGATACTGAATGCGTGATACGCGCCGGGATTCGGAACGCCCGACGCATTGACCCCCGCGATAACGTGCTCGGCGCGAAGCAGCGTCCAGGCGGCTGGTTGCCAGACGCCCATGTGATAGGTCT
>JAJDEC010000496.1 GCA_029259995.1 Phycisphaerae bacterium | reverse complement strand
CTGTATGGGGAGGCTTTCGTGGCCCATCTTACTGGCTGGGGAAGCGTATTGCAGTCTTTGCCGTGGGTTCGCCAGTGTGACCTGCCCCGTCCGCCAAATGAAGACGCGTCGATCGCTTCGGCCATGGCATTGCGCATCGTGTCACTCAGGACAAGTACGCGAAAACGTCACAGACGCAAAGACGTCAGTGACGCATCTTCAGCCTGAAAGGCTGATATAGCTGCAGCCCGGGGTGAAGCGAAGGCCGCGAACGCGGCCGAAGCGCAACCCCGGGACCACAACACACATCGCGCACAACCCTGAAAGGGTGACATAAATCATGCCGACAACGCCGAGTCGCATTATCTCGTCCCTTCAGGACTCAGCCGCGATGAGCATTTGATGACCCAGGGTTACGCTGCAACCGCTTCGCGGTTTCCGCTCACCCTGGGCTACTGTTATCGCACGCTTTCAGCGTGCAGGATTGATCTAGATCGCGCTTTCAGCGTGCAGGCTTGAGTTAGATCGCGACCTGGGCCGACCTCGATACGCGAGGTCCGTCCAACTACGCGCGCCCGACTCCCTGACGGTCGCGGCTCGGAACGCCGCGCGAATCGACATCCCAATCGCCGACGATCAGAATTTCTCATCGATTATTCCAGCCCGCCGCGATCTCGCGATAGACTTGCAATGGGCAATCCCGTGACTCCTGACTTGGGAGGTTGATACGTGGGCACACACGCCGCGCCGCATTCCGGGCATTTGTCTTCCATCACGGAACGCAAGTCGTACTTGCATCGACGGCAGATGCGAATTTCACCTGTGCGAATCCAGCGTTCGAGATGCGACGACGCCAATCCGGGCACGAGATCGCGCGGATCAAGATTCTGGATAATAAGAACTGTGGCGGCAGCGCGCCATGCGGGGACTTCGTTCTCATAGTGAAGTTCAACACATCCCGTATGTGCGGTTACCGGTCGAATGCGCAGTTCGTGCAATGGAAACCGGGCACGATGCGACGCAAGTTCCATATCCAGCCAGCCGTTGCGAGCGCAAATGAGCCCCATGTCGTCGGCGTTCATTCTGAGTTTCCTGTATCCGGGAATCTTCTCGATTTCCACAACCAACGACGCCTCCGTTGCTGGATCAAACAGCCGACCTTCACGTCGCCCAACGCGGCGCCTCATCAGGTTTCTGAGAAGACGACCATGTGCAAGAAGCAGAATCATTCCCGTCGCCCCCAGTCCGATCGCGAACCATAGCACAGCGCCGAACTGGTCCGGCTGATAGAAATCAAACGAATCGTCGGTGAAGAAATACGCAAGCTTCCCCGCGACCAGGATCAAACCAAGGCTGCCGAATACGGCGAGCGAATGCCAACGCTGCAGGTTGAATCGTTCGCGCGGCGGCAGTTCCCTGACGAAGGCATGTCGCGACCATGTCTTGTCGCCGTTCATCGGCGGATCGAATCCGCAATGCGGCGGCACTGTATCCGTCAGATCTGCCCGTAGGTCGCTCATTCCCCCTATTTAACCATGACAAGTTGCAATCGGGAATGGAGATAGAAAAAGGCCTCCGCAGCATAAACTGCGAAGGCCTTTGAAGAGTCGAGAATGTCGCGTGGCTTCGATCGCCCCCTGCCGAGCATGCGTGCCCACTGGGTGCTTGTCACCCGGTGCATTCTTACGCTCGCGGATGGCTTTCGTCGTAGTCCTTCTTGAGCTGCGACGTCGTGACATGTGTGTACACCTGCGTCGTGCTCAGGGACTGATGGCCGAGGAGCTCCTGGACGCTGCGGAGGTCCGCACCGTTGTTGAGCATGTGCGTTGCGAACGTGTGTCGCAGCGTGTGCGGGCTGATCGACGGATCGAGCCCCGCCTCGGAGAGATACTTGTCGAGTTTGCGTCGAACGCTTCGCGTGCTCAATCGCTGGCCATGCTTGTTGACGAACATGGCGGCTCGATCGAACGACGGGTTGCGCGGATCCTTCTGACGCATGTCGAGATAGCGTCGGATCGCCGTGACGGCCGTCGGTCCGATCGGCGTGATGCGTTCCTTGCGGCCCTTGCCGCGAACGCGAAGCTGACCGTTGACGGGATCGAGATCATCGACGTTGAGCGCCACCAACTCGCTGACGCGAACGCCTGTCGAGTAGAGCGTCTCAAGCATCGCACGATCGCGGGCGCCGAGCAGCGACGTATCGTCGGGCGTGCAAAGCAGCTTCTGGATCTGCGCGATGTCGAGGAACTTCGGCAGGCGCTTTTCCTGCTTCGGCGTGCGGATCGTTGCAACCGGATTGGTCTGGATGTATCCGCGTCGCAGGCAGAACTTATAAAAGCTGCGAAGTGTCGCGAGCTTTCTGGCCGCCGTCGCCTTGGAATACTCTCGGTCCGTCAGGAACGCGAGAAAGGACCGAATCTGGTTTGCATCGGCAACCAGCAGCTTCTGTCGAAGCACGTCGGCCTGGGCCGACGTTTGCGTTGCGACAGCGACCGTTCCCGGTCCCCCCGCTCCGCCATGCTGTTGTTGCTGTTGCACGTTCTGCGGCATCTGCATGCGCGACGCGGGTGCTGCGGCGTTGATCGCCGCCTCCGCTCCGCCCAGCAGAAACTGGCTGAACTGATGCAGGTCCGCCGCGTAGCATTTACCCGTATGCGGGGAAAAGTGCCGCTCGTAGCGGAGGTAGTTGAGAAACTCAGAGACCAGAGGATGTTCGTGACTCATGATCGCGACACTCTTCTCGGCGAATGCTTTCAGTTGACTGCAACCTGGCCAAGGCCCGCTCCACGGCCGTCCCACCCGAGCCCAGGTCTTCAAGCATCGTGTGGGTCTAAGCACACTGCTTGCTGCGGAGACTCCGTCCGCAGGCTTAAACTCCGTATCGGGCCAATCCCGTACGGGGTTTATAAATAACTCACGAACTGCGAAGTTCGTTCATTTCATCGAGTTCCACTTCCAGTCGACGGCCCATCTGATAACTCAGCACGGCGGCATCAAACCAGTCGAATTCCGTTTCGGCGTCACAGGCGAGGCTGGCGAACGCACCGATCACGTCGGCTTCGTTCCCCGGGCAATATCGGAACAGATATCGATGCCCACCTTTGACGAGCGATAATTGTCTTTGCGAGTCGTTCATGCGGGCACCTCCATGGACTCCGCGTCGGCCCCCAACCGAAGTCGACGGGCCCGCTCCTGATCCATGAGGCGATCGATCGCCTCATGCCAGCAGAATCGGAGATAAAGCGTCTGCACTTTCAGATACTGCTCCCATCCGAGATGAATATCCGCATTTTTTCTGGGCGCGGCGTATTCCTTCACGCATGCGCGCACGTCTTCATGATTCCCATTCAGGACGATCTGCACCTGACTGGTCGGTACGAGCGGATTGTGCAATGACGCGGCACGGACGGGACTGGGCATTCTGGAGACGCCCACTGCGTCGAAGCGATCATGGAACGCCGCACCATTGATCGTGTACATCTGGACGACAAGGCCGACAGACGGTGTGTACGCGTCGTACTCCGTGATGCCTGCAACCAGGATCGCATCGGCGCCGACCATTTCCGCCGTCTCCAGTGCGTGCGCCGGAGATTCGATCTGGGTCTTGCCCTGCGTCGCCAGCGTGGCAATCACGCGATTGACGGGAAGGACCGTCACGCCGTCCACGTATGTCAGTTCCGACGCCAGCAGATCGGCGGCCTTGGCCGCATCGAAATGAAACTCTCCGCTGAAGTTCAGAATCGGCGCGACGGCAACCGTCATCGGCCGAAGAAACGCCGGCGAGATATTCGTCGTCGGCTCGCCGAATGAACATCCCGCGGACGCCATCGTCGAAAGACAGACGATTGAGACGGCAGCGTGAAGGCGTCGAGATGTATGCCGGATTGATGTCATCGTGTGAAATCGTTGACTGACAGTTTCCTGATCCTGTGTCCGCAAATAAACGCCGAGCACCATCTCCATGGACACGCGGCGACCCGCGACCTCGTCCTGTCGAGGCCGCTCGCTATTGCCCGGATTCTTCCGCAAGGGCCGCCCGTCTGGTGTTCGAAGACGTCGCCGAGGGCGGTCCGTCGAACATGTGCGGCCGAAATGGCTTGACGCTCCAAATCGTTTCCGCTTCTGCGGTTCGGCTACTGAAGTATATGCGCCCGTCGGCGCCCCAGGCGGGCCCGTGGTTGGCACTCTCGCCCGTTGTGACACGCTGAAAACCCCTGCCATCCGCATCCACGATGCCGATATCCGCCTTCGTGACGCCGGGCGCCTCTGATTGGCGCACCATAGAAAACGTGAGTTGCGTGCCTTCCGGGCTCCACGCAGGCGTGATCAGCGCCGAGTCGGAACGCACGGCCACTTCCGTCGGAAACAGCACTTCGTCGCCCTTCAACTGCACGGTCCATATGCTGAACCAGCGCGATCCCCGAGCGCGTGCCCGCTGATACGCGATGCGATCGCCATTCGGCGACCAGGTCGGGAACAGGCCTTCGCCGATCAATCGGCGGATCCCGGGATTCTCAATGTCCGCTACCCAGATGGTGCTGACGCCCCTCGACGAATCGACACGGCTGTATGCGATGTAGCGACCGTCGGGCGACCAGGTCGGATGCATTTCCGGCATCGGATCGTTGCTGATCTGAATCGGATTGCGTCCGCTGATGTCGACGACCCAGATGTCCCAGTTCCCCGATCGATCGCTGGCGAACGCGAGCTGCGTTCCCTTTGGATCGAAGCATGGCTGGGCGTCGTTGCTCGGGCCGTCCGTGATCTGCGTGATCGTCGCGCCCTTGATGGACTTGACGAACAGATGACTGTTTCGACTGTAACGCGTCGACGCGAAGGAGATCGACTTGCCCGTCGGATCGATCGACGGATCGAAATCCGCGCCATCGACGAGCGTCGTGTGCTGGCGAAGATCA
>JAJDEC010000495.1 GCA_029259995.1 Phycisphaerae bacterium | reverse complement strand
CGACGACGGGCCTGCCCTCAGCGCGGGCCCGCTCCGCGTCCGCCGCCGTCGGCAACGGATCGGGGCGCGGATACTTGAAGCCCGTCTTCGCCGCTTCGGCCTGTTTTCGCAGCGCGTCGAGTTCTTCCGTCGTGTCGAATGCGTAATAGGCATCGCCCGAAGCAAGCAGCTTGTCGCGGGCGTCGTCATACGTGTCGCGGCGCTGGCTCTGAAAGTACGGACCATGATCGCCGCCGACGTCGGGCCCTTCATCGCAATCGATCCCCAGCCAGCGCAGATCATCGAGGATCTTCTTCTCAGCGCCCTCAATGTTGCGCTCGATGTCCGTGTCTTCGACGCGCAGGATGAACTTGCCGCCGTGACGCCGGCAGAAAAGGTAGTTGAACAACGCGGATCGCGCACCGCCGACGTGAAGATAGCCCGTGGGCGACGGCGCGAATCGGACTCGTATATTCTCAGTGGTCATTTATGCAGACTGCTTTCGGTCTTGGCTTGGATCGCAAACAATCGAATCCCGTGGCCCAGCCTACAGGCTGGGGTCACGAATTGCGCCCGACATTCAAGCACAGCTCGCTAATATCATACAACGCTGTCTTCTAACGGACTTCGCTTCCCCAGGTCCCGTGGCCCAGCCTAAAAGCTGGGGTCACGAACTGCGCCCGACGATCGAACACTTCTCGCAACCAGTCGCGCAACATTGTTTTCTAACGGAATTCGCTTCTCCAGGTCCCGTGGCCCAGCCTACAGGCTGGGGTCACGAATTGCGCTCGACAATCGAACACTTCTCGCAACCAGTCGCGCAACAATGTTTTCTAACGGAACTCGCTTCCCCAGGTCCCGTGGCCCAGCCTACAGGCTGGGGTCACGAATTGCGCTCGACAATCGAACACTTCTCGCAACCAGTCGCGCAACATTGTTTTCTAACGGAATTCGCTCCCCCAGGCCATGGCCTGGGCCACGGAGGACATCGACGCAGCCCGGGCCTACTCCCACTCAATCGTCGCCGGCGGCTTGCTCGTGATATCGTATACCACGCGATTGATACCCGGAACTTCGTTCGTAATCCGTGTCGAAATGGCCGACAGGACGGCCGGATCAATGTGCACCCAGTCCGCCGTCATGAAGTCCTTCGACTCGACGAACCGCACGGCGACAACATGCTGATCCGCATACGATCGCCCATCACCCATCACGCCGACGCTGGCGATCGGCAAAAGCACGCCGAAGGCCTGGGCGATCTTCCGATACCAACCCGCCCCCGTGATCTCCTCGATGATGATCGTGTCCGCCTTGCGCAGAATCTCGCAGCGCGCCTGCGTCACTTCGCCGATGATCCGCACCGCCAGCCCAGGCCCCGGGAACGGATGCCGCCAGACCATCTCCTCCGGCAGGCCCAGCAACTCGCCGATGATCCGCACCTCGTCCTTGAACAAGTCCCGCAACGGCTCGACGAGTTCAAATCCTAGCTCCTCCGGCAGTCCCCCAACGTTGTGATGCAGCTTGATGTTCGCCGCAGTTCCCGCCGCGGAATGACCCGACTCGATCACGTCGGGATACAGCGTGCCCTGTGCCAGGAAGCGCGGGTTCGTGATCGACTTCGACTCCTCCTTGAACACGTCCACGAATTCGTGCCCGATGCGGACGCGCTTTTCCTGCGGATCCGTAATGCCCGCGAGCCGCGACAGAAATCGCTCCGCCGCGTCCACAACGTGCAGGTCCATCTTGAAGTGCCCTTCGAAAACGCTGCGAACGCGCATCCGTTCGTGGGCGCGGAGAAGTCCGTTGTCGACGAAGATCGGCGTCACCTGCCCCGGTATCGCCCGATGCAGCAGCGCCGCCGTGACCGACGAATCGACGCCGCCGGAGAGACCGCAGATGACGCGATCTTCCTTGCGCACCTTCTCGCGGATATTCGCCACGAGCGTGTCAACGATTGAGCCGGGGTTCCAAGAGCCGCTCGCCCCGCAGATTTCGTAGAGGAAGTTCCGCAGGAGCTGACCGCCCTCGGGCGTGTGCGTGACTTCGGGATGGAACTGCACGCCGAAGACCGGCTTCGACGTATGTCGCACAACGGCGTTCTCGCAATTGGCCGTCTGTGCGAGAACCTTGAAATCCGCCCCGAGCCCCGTCACTTTGTCGCCATGCGACATCCAGACGTTCGTATGTTTCGGTATGTGCCGGACGAACGCATCGTCACTGACGACCGTCATCGCCGCCCGCCCATACTCCCGCGCCCCCGCCGCCTCAACCCGCGAGCCGAAGCCTTCGCAAGCGACCTGCATGCCGTAGCAGATGCCCAGGATTGGTACACCGAGATCGAAAATGGCCGGATCAGGCCTGGGCGCCGCGCCCTCGTAGGTGCTGGCCGGACCGCCGCTGAGGATGATACCAATGACGTTGTGCCCGCGCAGGGCATCGGGCGTGACAGTCGGTGCGAAGATAAGGGAATGAACCTGATTCTCGCGCACGCGGCGGGCGATCAGTTGGAGATATTGGGAGCCGAAATCGAGGATGGCGATGGTCGGGTGGTTCATGGGGGAAATGTAAATCGAACCGAGAATTGCGCCAACGTCGCAAGCTGATTGCAGGGTAGGCCGTGCCTACTCTAAGTGTAGGGTGGGCCGTGCCCACCGTTCATTCGCGAGGCGGCCCTTCGATCGCGATGGCCCGCCCTGAGTCTCAATCGCGAAGGATGCCATGCTTCCCTCCAAGGGGAGCATCGGCGTCCCGCTGATGGTTAACATCGGCACCCCGCCGAAATCCGGAAGGATGCGCCACGCCGGGCCGGCCGTGCTCAACGTCGTCGAGTCCGAACGATGCCAATACCACACTTCGCCAATGATTACATGCAGGATTCCGCTCGGAAGGAGCGACGGATCGTAGCCACGGGTGGAGCGAAGACCGCAAAGCGGTCGAAGCGCAACCCGTGGACAGTTGTGTTCTTGACGGATTCCGCCCCGGAGGGGCGGCGGAGCGCAACGACACGCTCAACTTTGCGGGCATGTATGGCGTCCGCAGCGCTATGACGGCAATGGCTCCGTCGCCGCGAGCCACTCTTCGGGAGGCAGGTTGCCGCCTGCTGCGAGCATTCCGCCGACAATCGCGCACGTCGTATCGAGATCAGGATCGGCGACATAGCGACCTGCAATCCGCTTGGCGAATCGATCCTGATCGACCGCGCCGCCCTCGGCGAACTCCGCCACAATCTCGATCGCCATCGCCGTGTCGTCGGTCCAGCGCCACGGAGCTTCGGGCGGCCTTTTTTTGTGGTTCTTCACGGGTCTGCGGGGACCGTTGACGGGGCTTGTCGACGCGGCGGATGCATTCCACCAAGTCCCGGCAGGGACGACATGGAAATAGCCCAGCCTTTACAAAGCTGGGATTGCGACGAGCGTTTTCCTGCGCATTGCCGTCCCGTAGGGACGGCGCGAGCCATGCGCGTGGCACTCATTCGGTCCCTACGGGACGGAAACTGGCATTTGGCGCCGCGCGCCCCAGCGATAAATCGCCGGGCTAATATCAATGGATCCCTCCGGGATCCTTCGCGGCGCACAATCCAACTTCCAGAACGGGATATGCCGTCGTCTTCCAGAGCGTGATACGCCGTCGTCCCGAAAATCCGTGAAGAACCTTTTTTATTGAAGCCAGAAGATGCCGCGGCGCGAGAAGAACTGCTGACCGAAGGCATCTCCGACGGAGAGCCCAAGGAGGCTTCGGCGGGCGAGTTCGATTCTGTGATTCGCAGTTGCCATGGCGCTTATCATCGGGACCCCAGAGTTCAAACGCCAGGCCACCCAGTCTTGAGTCCTGGGTGACAAACAGAACCTACTCATTAACTCGGCCGCCCCAACGGATAAGACTGCCCCATCATCCGCGGAAATGGAATCGTCTCCCGAATGTGCTTCAACCCGCATATCCACACAGGCAGGTTACCGCTCCGAAGGAGCGCCTGATCGTAGCCACGGGTGGAGCCATGACCGCGCAGCGGTCGATGCGCAACC
>JAJDEC010000494.1 GCA_029259995.1 Phycisphaerae bacterium | reverse complement strand
GATTTCGGGCGGGCAAGGAAAAAGGGGCGCTGCCTACCAGAGACAGCGCCCACGTCAGGCGGACTCGTGAGCGTGGAGTCGTGGTTTACTTCGCCAGGTCCCGGAGGTCACGAACGCGATCGTGATCGCGCTGGATTTTCGCATATTGGTCCGAAACCACGCCGAGGAGCGCTGAGTTCAGCAGATGCTTCAGGACTGTTTCGTAGCGCTCCTTGATCTTGTCCTCGCCTCGTTCGGCTTCTGCCAGAACGGCATAATCATTTCCGCCGCTCAGTGCGCCGCGGGCGCTGATCCACCAACGATGGAAGGTACCGGAAATGCTGGCGGAGTCCTTCGCTTCTTCGTCGTTCATTTCCACGTAATTCGCCAGCTCGCCGCCGAAAGCTGCGCGTTGTGCGGCAATCTCGCGAAAGAGCGATGCAATCGACGGGTTTCGAATCGAATTCGCCGCTGTCTTGAATCCTTCGCTACTGTCAACGTTGACGCGAACAAGATCGTTGACTCTTAACAGCGTTTCGTCCGTCAGGCTTTGAATCGTCTCGATCGCCATGTCTGTTACTTCCGTACGATTGGTTTTCAGTCTTTGCCCGTCTGTCGGGGCGATGGGTTCAAAGCTACTCAACGGGACTGACACGTTGTTGATCGACGTCTAAGCAATGGCTTCGTGCGACTGGCAGCCTTAGAAACTGCCGCGCGGCTTGTTCGACCAGTATCTCACGATTGAAAATCAGTGAGTTGCGGATCGAACCTGTAGAAGCCGCGCGGCAGCGCGTTCGTTGCATTTGACGTGTTCAAGGGATCATCGCCGCCGACTACTGAAGCAGCGGATTGTCGTCATCGACGTCACAGACTGCGCCGGCGCTGTCTCCGTCCGCATTCGCCTGATCGGCGTTCGCATCGTCCGGGCAATTGTCACACGCGTCGCCAATGCCATCGCCATCCGTGTCCGCTTGATCCATGTTTGAATCATCCGGGCAATTGTCACATACATCGCCGACGCCATCGTTGTCGGAGTCCGTTTGCGCGGCGTTCGACATCATGGCACAGTTGTCACAGGCGTCCCCGGAGCCATCGAGATCGCTATCAAGCTGGTTGTTGTTCGCCGTGGCGGGACAATTGTCCATCGGGTCAAAAACACCGTCCTGATCTGTGTCGCAGCCAGCCAGCATCAGCAGTCCTGCAAAGACACACGAGGCCAGCGAAATCGGGGCAATGCGTGATTTTTGAAAGCGGTTCATCTCAATCATCTCCTTGGTGGTTCAGTTCTGTCTTACCATTGAATACTTGCGCGGCGAACCCGTGCCGGGTTTTTCGCGATTGCGATACTCCATGAGTAGCTCATGGGCCTCATCGTCGGATGAACCAGGCATGAGTATTCGCTAATGAATGGATGAGGGCGGTGGAGGTTTGACGTTATTCGTCAGAAGGATCGGCGTGCTCTGCAATGGCGTCGGCAGGGGGCGTTGCAGAATCGACGTCAAGGGGAAGCTTGACCGTGAAGCAGGCCCCGCCGTCCGGATGGTTTGATGCGGAGATCTCGCCCCCGTGCAATTCGGCGACGCTCCGCGCGATGGCCAGACCGATCCCCGCGCCGCCATTCTTGGCGCCCCGCACGGGAATGCTCTTGAAGTCCTTGAAGACTTCCTCGATCTGGGCGGCGGGGATACCTGGGCCGCGATCCGAAACGGAGATCCCGACGTGGTCGTCGAAGACAACAACGGTCACCTGGATCTTCTCGCCGACAGGCGACACGCGAATCGAATTGCGCAGGATGTTATCGATCATCACGACGAGCATCCTGCGATCCCCATGGACATTGGGCTCACGATCGTCGTCTCCATACATGGCCAATGCCGCGGAAAACTGCACATTGCGAAGTGTCGCAAGGGCCTGGCAATTCTCCATCGAATCCATCACAAGGTCGTTCGCGGATAATTGACTCAAACGCAGAATGCGCGTCCCGGCTCGCGTCTTCGCAAGCGTCAGCATGCCTTCGATGATTCCGCTGAGCCGGCGCATTTCCCCTTCAATTGTGACGAGATAGTCGACGTACTCCTCTTTCGTGCGTTCCTTGCGCTGGAGGATCTGTGCTTCGCCCAGCAGTACGGAAACCGGTGTCTGCAATTCATGCGCCGCGTTCGTCAGGAATTCGTTCTGCGCCTTGAATGCGCGATCCACGCGTTCGAGAACGTCGTTCAGGGAATCCGTGACTTCGGACAATTCTGCATCCGCGTCCGACACTTCGATTCGCTGTCCAAGGCTGCCGACACTGATCTTGCCGGCTTCCGAACGGATCTCCCGCCAAGGTCGCATGGCTCGATCCGCGATCAACCAGATGGCGATGCCGCCGGCAATGAGCGATATGACGCTGATCGAAATAAACGTTGCCATGAGTTGTTCGTTGGCGCGATCCAGCGATGCGAGATTCATCGCGACTTGAATGACAAGTGGCTGGCCGCCATCCGTCACGTGCCAGAAATACAGAACGCGAAATCGGCCGTCGGGACCGAGGATCGCTTCGGCGGCGTCGCCGTCGACGGTCTCATAGAATTCCCGTCGGCGCTTCAGATCGTCAGGCGACGGGACGACACTGGTCATCATGCGATCTGCCACATTGCCTGAACTCTCGATAATCTCGCCGTTCGGCTTTCGAATGTGATGGTAGAATTCGGCGCAGCTGAATCCGCTCGCGAACTGCGAAATGTTGGCGTCGCGTGCCCAGACGACCGTGTAGTTTTCGGCGATGTTAATGACCTGCGCAAAGGACGATGCCTGGCCTCGCAGGCATTCATCAAATTGTTCGCTCGTCTGTGCTCTTCGAAACGAAAGAAACGCGAAGCCGAGGATTGTCTGTACGATCGCGAATACCACGACGTGGTAAACGGCGAGACGCAGGCGCATCGACTGAAAAATCCGAATACCCATTGGAATCCAGCGTACAGATGGTTACTGGGGAATTCCGTCGGCGCTGAAGATATAACCGGTTCCGACGACTGTGTGAATTAACGGCGGTGCGAATGGCTTGTCTATTTTCCTGCGAAGTGTGGATACGCAAACGTCAATGACATTGCTGTCATCGGCGAGATCAAGATTCCAGACCTTATCCGCAATGGCGGTCCGGCTCAGGACGCGTTCCGGGTTGCGAACAAAATACTGCAAGAGCATGAATTCCTTGTTGGAAAGGTCAACTGCCTTTCCCTGGCGGATTACCGTGCGACGGGCCAGATCCATGGACACGTCGTGATGCGTCAAGACAGTCGCCTCGGTCGTATCGCTCCGGCGGAACAGCGCGTTGATCCGCGCGATCAACTCTTCGTACTCAAATGGCTTGACGAGATAATCATCGGCCCCGGCGTTCAGGCCGCTGACTTTGTCGCTCGTGTCGGAGAGCGCCGTCAGCATGAGTATCGGCGTCGCGACGCCCGCCTGCCGGATATTCCGGCAAACGCTGAGTCCATCCGTGTCGGGCCGCATCACATCAAGAATGATGACATCAAAGCTGTCATGCGTCGCCTTCTCCTCTCCGTCGTAGCCGGTTTCCGCGAGGACCATTGAAAAGCCCTGTTCGACGAGGCCTCGCTCCAGCATGTCGCTTACCTTGGGGTTGTCTTCGATGACGAGAATTCGCACGATGCATTGCTCCCGAGGCGGACCGAAACAGGTTGCGACGACACGTCACAATCTTGCGGGCATGTGCGGTCGATTGTCAACCTTTGCGTGGGGCGAATGAGACGATCGCCCGGCACGGCAGTCAAACGCTTCACTCGACCATGTGGCTGCATTGCATTACGGATCCGCAATAAAGAAAAAGGTGGATTCCGTGTCGTGAACTTTCATTCATCGACCGGAATCCACCCGCTAAGCAATTGCATAATTGGCAGAAGCCGGCGCTAACAGCCGCAGGACTTGCAGAATTCGTCGATCTGCTTCTTCGCTTCGGCCTTCTCGATGCCATAGCGCTCCTGGATGCGTCCCTCCAGTTCCGTCAACTTGCCGTTGACGCGATCCAGATCGTCATTGGTGAGCTTGCCCCATTTTTGCTGAACCTGGCCCTTCAGCGTTTTCCATTTGCCTTCCAGTTGATCCGTATTCATCCTGCGTGCTCCCATGATTCGTCGTGGTGATATTGACTTGCCAAAAAACGGGGGGCGGGCACCACGGCAGAACCTGCCTCCGCTTTGCTGTTTGGATCCAGTGCATCACGCAAAGTCCGACGCACTAGTCAATCGTGTCGGCCTTCGCTTGTGAGGTCCAATAGGGCTGGACGTTGAATTGTGAGTACATCTGCTCGTTCCACGACG
>JAJDEC010000493.1 GCA_029259995.1 Phycisphaerae bacterium | reverse complement strand
CGCGCCTGGATGCTCGAAGGCATCGCCGCGGGATTGCCGACGGGCGATCCACGCATCGAAGGCATTCGCAAGACGGCCGCGCAGCATCGCGCCGCGGCGCTCGAAGCCCTGAAGCATCAGGAATACGAAGGCGGTCACTGGCTGGGGAGTTTTGCGACTTACATGGCGACGCGACGCGGGCTGGCGAGATGACTCGAGCGCGTGGCGGGTGCCATGCTCCCCCCTTCAAGGGGAGCATGTGGAGTTGCGCGAACGTTGACGCCCATCGGCGATCGCACGGTTTTCGTCGTCGCCCCAATACATTGAACGCGTGTCAAGTCTGCGCGGTCCCATCATTGCTGCGTGTTGTCGACGCATCATCAATCGACCCCAATCCGCATTCGCTGCAAGTCGTGTCGTTCTCCTGCAGGAGATATCCGCAGGCGACGCATCGATCCTCCTCAAGTTTCTCAAGATGTCGGGCGAACAGGATCAGAGATGTGGATGCGCCAACAGTGATCGCAAGATAAGCACCCAGAAATGCCATGCCGCTCTGATCATAGATCACGCTCAGATCACCCAGTAGATTCTGCGACGCCGGAGAATAGAACACGGCCGCCGCAATATCCAGGAACGACGTCGCGCCGATCACCCAAGCGATCAAACCAAATCGCCTCGCGTCACGTGTCATCTCCATTCGAATCGCGATTCCGAGAAAGTACCGAAGTACGAGTATTGCCCCCGCAGCAATCAACATCGTCGGAATCACGAAGTTGATCAGCAGGGAATCACGATTAAAGAAGAAGAACCGCCAGCTCTCGAAGACGAAATAAACGATGACGCACGCGGACATCGCGCCAACATTCAGCCCTCGTGGCCGACCGAAGCGGCTTACGGGATGAAGCGACATCAAGTGCCACGTCATGACGCCGATTGACGTCACGAGCAGCACAAAGACGATATGATTGATCGACAGGAGAAACTGGCTTCGAAATAAGCCGGAACCAAACCCGAGGACTATTGCAAAGAGATGAGTTGCGAGCGTGGCCGCCGCCATTTTCCTCGCTCCACGACAATGACGCTCGACAAACACCAATCGGTCTCCTGGATCGGATTGAGAATCAAGTTCCTCATTGGCACAGCACCTCAGCGCTGAAGCCGCCATCCAGCGACGACGCGGCCCACGGAGCACGAGCGCTCCATGCCTGCAGGATCGCATCGAGTCCGCTCCCTGTCGGCAAATCCCGACACGTGAAATAATACCATCATGAGCAAGGCAAATCGAAGCAAACAGGAACACTGCACCATTTGTGGCAAGTTGTTTGATCTCGGCGATCTCGTCGTCGGGGATATCATTCGACCGGCCGTCGTCGAACAGATCCGGCAGGCCCATCCCGACTGGTCCGATGCGGATCGAATCTGCCACGAGGATCTCGCCGCCTTTCGTGGTCAATACGTCCATTCCCTGTTGGAATCGGAAAAAGGCGAGCTCACGTCGCTCGAACAGGAAGTGATTCGCAGTCTGCGCGAACACGAATTGCTCTCAAGCAACGTCGATGCGGAACTCGATGAGGATCGAACCGCCGGCGAACGATTGGCGGACCGGATTGCGACATTCGGCGGAAGCTGGACGTTCCTGATTCTGTTTGCCGGCTTCCTGTCGATCTGGATCCTCATCAACTCGCTGGTGCTCCTGTGGAAACCGCTCGATCCCTATCCCTACATTCTGCTGAATCTCGTACTCTCGTGCCTCGCGTCCGTCCAGGCGCCGATCATCATCATGAGTCAGAATCGCCAGGCCGTGAAAGATCGCCTTCGATCTCAACACGACTACCAGGTGAATCTCAAAGCCGAACTGGAAATCCGCCAGCTGCACGAGAAAGTAGACCACTTGCTCCTCCATCAGTGGGAGCGAATGGTCAAGATCCAGGAAGTGCAGCTTGAGCTATTGGCCGAACTCGGCAAGAAATCGTGACATGCGCCGCGTGCCCCATCCTTTGCAGCCGAATCAAGCGGGAAACATATCAATAAGAATGAATCATCCCGCCGTGAAACCGCTTGTCGAATGTTGATGCAAGGGTTGGAGAATCCATGAAAGAATCGAGAGTATCCCGGAGGGATCAAGTGAAATAGCCCCTCGTTTCCAACGGGGGGCTATGGAGACTTTGTCATGCTCCCCGTCCCATCGGGACGGGATGACGGCGGCATTCAGAGTCGCGCCGTTCCTTCGGGACGGCAAGATCATTGCGCGTACATGGCTCTCCCGCCCTCAGAATGGGCGGGCTATTCTCATTGCGTCCCAATCGGGACGCAGCCCGGCTGCCTGCTCGACGCCACTCAAGTGCGTGAAGAACCAAAGAAGAGCCCCCACCCATATCAGGCAAACAACACGACAGATCAAAGCGGCTTCACGGGCACATGAATCTCCAGCATCCACTTCTTCTCCGGATGCATGTCCGCATGATTGAGGTAAACCTCATAACCAGGTCGTTCGTCGGGTTGAAAACCGCTCTGCGGCATCCATTCGCACATCATCTTGTTCCACGCGTCGCCGAATTCGTCGCTCGTGACTTCCGTGTGGTAGACGGCGTACTTTCCGCCGGCGACTTGCTGCGTACCGATGTCGCCCGTCGTGTCCGTGCCTTCCGGAACGCAGATGCATGCGTCGTAACGAATCTTGTCGGGCGGCGTCAGCTCGGGGCTGTCCCAGCAGATGCCGATCATCTTGCCCCCCATCGCAAAACCGCGCGGACCGGCCCATTGCATGAGGCGCCCCCATGCATCGCCGGAGGCTTCCTCGCCATAAGGACCGATGTGGCGTGCGTAGGCGACGTGATAGGCGGGCAGATCCTTGACTTCAACGTTCATCGTCTGGCTCCTTTCAAATTCTGGCCATCGTTCGTTGATCCAGTTTGAAAGGTACCTCGCGGAATCCGATTCCGCGTTTGAATCGTTGCGGCCCGCGTTTGAATTCTTGCTTTGTTGTTCGGCGTGTGCGACGCGAAACTCACTTGGCGATTGGTCGAAATGCCTGCGAAACGCCGTCGCGAAATTCTGCGAGCTGGAAAAGCCCACGGCGAACGCAATGTCCGTCA
>JAJDEC010000492.1 GCA_029259995.1 Phycisphaerae bacterium | reverse complement strand
AAGTCATTTTGCCAGGAAATCCAGAAGTGAATATCGCGAATCGGACCGCTTTCTGTGCATTCAAAATCATCGGCGACCCACTGATCGACGAGGCAAATGTCCCAGCCCTCCGGATCCGGCATTTGAGGAAAATGCATCTTGAATGTGTCGCCGGGATTCCAGTCTCCAGGTGCGGGTTGTACCAAGACCAGCAAGAAGCCGGCAACGCAAAGAATCGTCATTCGCAGCGCGTTGTGTGTGCCATGCATGGCAAGATCCTCCCGCGGCATCTGCCGCTTGCGGGGGCTCGCCGATCTGCACGCGATGCGTCTTGATTCACACTTCGCGGGACCATCGGCGAAGCCGAAATGTCCCATTCGGCCGTGCGATTTGCACGGGTGTTTGCGTTCGTTTGACGGAGAAAACGCCCAGCGACGGATCGTTGGCGCAATCGATGACTCGGGACGATCCTGCGCTCGACGCCGCATGTCGCCCTTCTGCACGCTCCAGATGCGGAAGGACTCACTTGGCGCATGCAACCCTGATCCGGGCCTGGCTTTCTTGTCACCTCTATCAAGTGAACCATATCACGCGAATTGGCCCTCTGCCGACGAATAAAAGCAAGACAAAGAGTTACCAAGCAGATCAACAGACGGGACCGGGTTTGTCAGCGCCGTCGTGCGTGTCTGCGAAACTGGGTTGGCGTCAAGCCGGTATGTTCATGAAATGAATGACTGAACCAGTCGGTATTGAGGAATCCACTGTTCAGCGCAATCTGGCACACGCGATGACTCGACGTTATCAGCAGGTCTCGCGCGTGCAGCATGCGCCGCAGAAAAATGCAACGGCTCATGCGCTGGCCGGTTTCGACGCGAAAACGATGAGACGCATAGTCGCGACTCAGCCCGATCCGACTGGCGACGCTCGATACTGTCAGATCCGGATCGGCGAATCCAGCGTCGATCAGTTCAACGGCGCGGCGGACCGCATCGGACCAGCCGTCCTGCACTGTAACGGGGACTTCGTATTGCTCGCGGATCTGAGCCGGACCAAGACGATGATCTGAATCGTTCGCGCAGCGCAAGCGACCGATGTGACGCGCCACAAAATTCTCAACCAGGATCTCCAGGATCTCCACATTCCGATCAACTGTCAGCATCGTCGTCGCCGAGTCGATTGCGAGCATGCAGATCGCCAGACATCGGCCGTCGATCAAGATTGGCATGAAGATTGAAACGTGGCCGAATGGGCACGCATGACGGATCGTTTGCAGTGGATCTTGTCGAAGGCGACGAAGATGCGAGGAACGGCATTCTAGGCACGCTGGCGATTCGATGCGATCCCGGCAGTTTGGATGATCGGCCCACGCACGGAGCATCGATCGCCGTTCCGTGCGATTCGTGCAAAACGGCGAAACCACGACGACCTGCCCCGTAATTCGCTTGAATCGGCATGCAATGTCTCTTGCAAGTTGATGCCGCACGCCTGACGGAACTCGTTGTTGAGAACGCTCCCGTCCGTCCGTGGCGGCTTCCCCGCAGGAACCTGGTAGCGGTATCAAAGTCATCATGCCAACCAGAGTCCGCAGCGCAGTACGTCAGGCTGATCTGATGGGCGATTCCCACACGAACATTGCAATGCAGACATTGCTGCCCCGAAGCGCGGGCAGCAATGAAATCCTAGTTCCATCGGGAATGAACAACAAGACGATTCCGCGTCGCTCGTCTTGATCGGAACAGGTGAACGTCGAGCTGGCGCCGCGACCGCTTGTGAAATACCCATCGGAGCCGATATAAGAGATGTATGCTCGCCGGAGCTTGCCGACGCCGGATTGGACGACCTGACGCAGTTTTTTTGACTCGAACGACCATGAACCCGCGAATCCCAGGCTATGAGATCGTTCGAGAGGCCCGCCGCGGCGGCCAGGGCGTCATATTCCAGGCCCTTCAGAAATCAACGAATCGCAAAGTCGCCGTCAAGGTGCTCATTGCCGGCGCACTGGCAGACGAGAAAACCCACGAACGCTTCCGCCGTGAGATTGACATTGTCGCGGGTCTTCGCCACCCCTACATCGTCGCCGCCTTCGATTGCGGCGAGACTGATGAAGGGCATCCCTATTTCGTCATGGACTTCGTCTATGGAAGCCGGCTCAATGACCACGTTGAATCACGGAAGCTCGACATGCGGGAGATTCTCAGTCTCTTCGCCGACATTTGCGAGGGCGTCCACTACGCCCATCAGCGTGGAATCATCCATCGCGACCTGAAACCCGCCAACATCATCGTCGACGCCGACGGTCGTCCGCGCATTCTTGACTTTGGACTCGCACGCCGCGCGGACGCAACGGCGCAGTCCGTCACGACCATCGACGGCGGCGTCATCGGCACGCTCGCCTATATGTCGCCCGAACAGGTGCGCAAGGATGCCGCGGATGTCGACGTGCGAACCGATGTCTATTCCCTCGGCGTGATACTCTACCAACTTCTGACCGGCCGATACCCCTATTCAGTCGACGGCGATCTGACGACGGCATTCAAGAATATCATTGAGGCTGAGCCGGCTGCACTATCGAGTCACGTCGGCGACAGTACCACATCGCATTCACGATTCCCTCGCGATCTGGAGACAATTGTCCACAAGGCCCTCGCAAAGGACACGGATCGGCGATATCACAACGCTGGCGAACTCGGCGACGACATCCGCAGCTTTCTTGCGGACAAACCCATCAGCGCGCGTCGAGACAGCCAATGGTACATCATCAGAACCACGATTCGCCGACATCGCTGGCCCGTCTCCGCAGCCGCCTCGTTCGTAGGCCTCCTGATCGCATGGGCCGTCACGGTTTCAGTGCTCTACGCACGCGAACAGTCGCTGACGCAACAAATCCAGAATGAAGGCCGCGAAACCAAGAGCCAGCGCGATCGCGCCCTTGCCGCGGAATCCGCTGCCGCAGAACGATTCGCCACCGTCCGCGGTATGGCGACGGACCTCCTGTTCGAAGCCCATGATCGTATCGCTGATCTCGCCGGCGCGACGCCGGCGAGGATGCTCGTCGTCAAGACGGCCCTGCCCTATCTTGAGGATCTGTTGCAGGATGCCGGCGACGACCCGCAACTCCAGCGCGAAGTCGCCGCAGGATTCCTTCGACTCGGAAATGTCCAGGGCGGCCTCGGTCTCTCCAATCTCGGCGAAACCAGCCAGGCCATGGACAGCTACGAGCGAGCGCTCGAACTCTGCAATCACGCGCTCCATAAGACGCCGGATGACGACGCGTGGTTGAAACTCCAGATCGATTGTCATTCGCGCATCGGCGGTCTCCACTTTTCCGAGAACAAGGCCGCACAGGCCCTTGAGCACTATCAATCCGGACTAGCCACACTTCTTCGACTGACGACCCGCCATCCAGAAGACATGAGCGACCGCAACACGCTCGCCCACTTGCACCAGCGAATCGGAAACGTCCACGCATCCATGTGGGAGATGAGAATCGCGAGACGGCACTACGATGACGCCGCGAAACTGTTCGAATCGCTGGTCGACGCAGATCCCGAAAACAGGACGCTTGGCCGCGAACTCGCCATGATCCAGCTGCGTATCGCGCGCGTTATTCTCACGGCGGATGAAAACCAGGCTGACGCGATGCCATTCGTCGAGCGCGCCGTCAAGCGTTTACGCAATCTCGTCACAGAATCGCCCGACAACGCCGGCTACGCCCGCGATCTTACAATCGCCCTCGATCACAAGGCCGACGTCCTCTTGCGCGCTGACGAAATAGACGCCGCCATCGATGTTATCCGAGAGAGCGGCGAGATCACGCAACGTCTATCCGTCATCGATCCCGAGAATGTCCAGGCCCGACGCGATCTGATGATCAATCGCAACGATCTGGGGCGCGCCCTGCTGGATGCCGAACGGGCTGACGTCGCGATGAGCGCCTACGAAGAAGGCCTGTCACTCGCACAAGCGCTGACAAGAAAGGACCCCGAAAGCGCCATCTTCCGCCGAGACGTCGCCCATTGCCATGACAACATCGCCGCAATTCACGCCCGGCGAGCGCACATCCCCGGGGCCATCGCTTCACTCTCCGAAGCCATCGGAATCTATGAATCCCTCGCCAAAGCGGATCCGGAAAATCACTCCATCCTCCGTGATGCCGCCATCGCTCACGACAATCGGGGGAGTCACTACCTCGCGATCGCTTCCAGCAATGCCGAATCAAGCACGACTCGATTGGATGCCGTCCGTCACGCCCAGGAAGACTTCGAAGCATACCGGCGCGCCCTCACGCGCCTTCGCGATCGTGGTCATCTGGCCGACTTCGAGTTGAAATACATCGACAAGGCAAACGAGAAACTCAGGGAGTGTCAGTTGATGGGAGAGTCATTGGCAAAGGACATGGATTAACCCAGTGTTCGTGTAGCCCTGTCACAACACAAGACCGATCTGTTCCCCCACGCCCCCTACCTCCCAATTCCAACCCTTAGCCCGAAAACTCCGCCATTCCTTCACGCTGGAACGCCCGCCGAACCGGGCGTCAACGCCGTAACTCGCGTTGCCTCCCGAACTTTCCCGATAGAACCATCAGGCTGCACGCCAGCGGCCATCGATCGAACAGCCTCGACAAAGGAGCATCACTCGTGTCCACAGGTAGCCAGATCTTCAGCTCAGTCGTGACAACGCTCGTCGATACCGTCATCGCAGTCTTTCTGGCGATCTTCAACGCCGTCGCACTCCCATTCTTCGAGTCCATCCCGACGCTGTTCGGTCTCGGCGCCTGAGTCGCCGTCGTCGCGCCAATCCCACTGAACGACAACGACCAGGTTTCGGCCGTCGCCTTCCTTCTGGAAATCGCGTGCGAGAGTCGCTATATTTCGCTGCATCATGACAAATGATTCTGCACAGAAAATCGGCGACGTCGTCGCAATCGCAATCCGCCCCGAGAAGAGAGCCCCCATGCAGGAGCTCGATGATGTCAGCGCAAAAAGCGGCGCCGGCCTCGCGGGCGACGTGCCCAGCATTCCCGAACGCGGCGTCACATTGATCGCAAAGAAGCAATGGGAACAAGTTTGTAGCGAACTCGATGCCAATCTCCCCTGGCACACGCGACGGGCCAACATCCTGGTCGACGCCGACGCACTGGGACATCTGCTTGGCAAGCGCATCCGCATCGGCAGCGTCGAAGTCGATCTCAAGCGCGAAATCAATCCGTGCGGCCTGATGGACGAGTTACACCTGGGCTTGCGCCAGGCCCTCGTTCCCGATCACCGGGGCGGCGTCGGCGGCGAGATTCTTAACGACGGCGTCATCCGCAAGGGCGATGCCGTGATCCTGATGGACTGATGGTCGGGCGGTTCCAGCCCGTTTCCGGCTGGAACAATCGACAGCGTCACGCCACAGCGGGCCTGCTCCACGATGCGCCCGCATTGCCCGAAAAATTCCGATTCGCTTGACCCCTGACGCCGTGTCGATATTCTTATCGACTTGCCACATGCGAACCGCCCCAGTCGGCGGCCGCATCGCCCGGAGAGGTGGCTGAGTGGCTGAAAGCAACGGTTTGCTAAACCGTCGTACCGGGTCAAACCGGTACCGGGGGTTCGAATCCCCCCCTCTCCGTTTTCTTGGCGCAAGGTCCCCCCTTAGTTCGTAATGAGAATCGTTCATCGTGTGGAACCGGCGAATCGCCGGTTCGTTACAGACAATGGGCCTGTGGCGGATTCAATGAATCATTCTGCATTTCAACTTAGTATCGCAGATGTTCGTGAACCGCCCATTGGGGCGTACCAGACTCGGCCATTGGCCGATTCCTCACATGTCGAAGCGCGATGAGCTGAGACACGGGCTAATAGTCCAGCTTCATCACCAACTTGTGATTCGTCGCCTGCCGCGCGAGCTCATAAAAGACCGAGAAAGCGAACTTCGCCCCATCCTCCAGCGGTGCATTCTCCGAACATCCGGCGGACCGCCACTTTGCAATCGTCGCCTCGTCTGCCTGCCATGTCTTCGCGTTGAGATCGAACAATTGCTGCAACAGCTGCACGCTCGATCCGAAACACGCCTCCTCGCCGGTCAGGTCCTCGCTCACAAATGTGAACGCAAAGTCCGATGGCAACCAGGTCGACGTTCCTCGCAACAGTGCCCCATAATCTGTCTCGAACTCCGGATCCGCGCTCTTCTGATAGGCCGGATCCTCGTTCCAATCGTCAACGCACGCCGTGGGTCGCTCCAGGTCCTCGTGCTCTGAATACGCGGCCCAAAGTAGCAGCGACGAATAACAGTCCCACGTCGGCTTGTCCGTGAAATACGGCGCCTCAATCGACTCGTCCCACTCCAGCGAATCCTCCAGGTGCTCGTCCAATGCCTGCGAAACAGCGTCACGCCACATGTCGACCGTCTCCCGAATCTGATCCGGATCCGTGACGATCTCCTCTCCGTCCTCCTCGACCTCCGGCCGCACGACCTCGATCGGCGTGCCCGCCTCACGGGCAGCCCGCTGAACAACCGATTCCCAATCCTGCAGGTAATAACGTGTCAACGAACCCACATAGACGTCCAATCCCATGAAAGCCTCCCGCCGCCGGACGATCCGCCGCCGCCCGAAACCATCTCAATTCAGTGGCAACCAGACATCCGATCGCTCACGCCCGCAGCTCCGCCAATCTGCCCGGCCGCTGTTGCCTACGCCATGCCATCGCACGAGGCATCATCCGTCAAGCGGCGACCGCACTGTGGACAAGTCCGCCCGCACTGATTCCAATTCTCGATCGCGTCCACAAAGCCCGCGCCGATGATCCCCGGTCGCAAGGCAAACTTACCGATCCCCGGCATCGCAATCACACTCGAAGACACGTTGGCCGCCAAACGGATTGGAGACCTGTCGCCATATCCCCCTTGATCCTCATTGCCTCGAATCCCCTGTATTGCCTCGTGGACCCCGCAGACAATTATCGCAAGACGCGGGCCACGGCACCTTGCGGAACACGAAAAACTCGCTGCGGATACGATTGGCATCGTCCGGGACAGGGCATCGCCGCCAGATTCCCCGAATACCACTGGCCTGCGACCCGCAAAGCCGTATGATGAGGGAGCTCGAAATCCTACTGGCAGCCGCACGCTGACGTCGTCAACGCCGCTTCTCAGGACCAATAGGGTTTGTCCCTGGCTCCTTCGAGAAAAGCGGATGTGCGCACCATGAGTTCAATCAACCTATACAAGTCCGACGGTACCATCACGTTGCCGAACGGCTCATCGATCCACGACGACATTACTCTGGATTACTTCAAGTCGGCCATCGAATTTGCCGGCGCGAAGAAGCAGGCGCTCGGCACACCGCCATGGGTCCATCTGCGATTCTTACCGGGTTACGTCGACGATCATGAATTGATCGCATCAATCTGTTTTTACGACCAATTGCTCGTATCCGTGTCGCTGACGATCAACCTCTACAAAACCGGAAAATCCGATGGCGCCGCCGTCTCCGCAGATACCGAGCTGGAAACCAAGTCGCTCCACGAACGATTGCTAAGAAAGCTACTCGGAAGCCCGACGCGACACGGCGGAACGAATGCCGCCGCTCCGACCGACGAATCCGAGCGACTCAACTGCCCGTTCTATTGGGAATACCATTGGGGCGAAATCGCGTCGTATCACGACGCCGAAAGTGGCGGCACATTCATCAAGATTGAATACGGCAATCGCCGGAAGGAATCGAACCAGGCGCATGAGAGCCGAGTCCCCTGACATTGAGTCGAAAAGACGGATTGGTCTGTCACCCTTTTCGCGCGTGACGCAAATCTACCACGTCGGATCGAATCGCCCCCTCGAGCTCTTCCGCTCGTAGGAATTTCAGTCCATCGAAATCCTTGAATTCAAGGTTCTCACCTCACGACGGCACATACGTACCGATTCGGCGCAAGGGCGGTTAAACGCGAGACACGCTTCTTGCAAACGAGCGGAATAATTCTGGATTCTCATACAATGAACGGAGTAGTTGAAACACAGCCAATCAGATATCTCCTGTTCGAAGGAGCCTAAGATGGATTCGAATCGTGCTTTCAAGGCCACGATTGTAGTAAGCCAGACTTTCGTTGTTCTTTGCGTTTCAGCTTCCGTATCCGCGGAGTATCCAAAGCGCGCGCCGTACTCCGCCGTCCGCTGGAACGATCAGGTCCCGGAAATTCGCATCATCGACAAATGGTATGCGCTTCATTCCATCGACAGCGTACCTGCCGTACAAGTCGTGAAATACTGCGAAACCACGTGGCCCGACAAGTGGCAGAAGCGATTCGAAGAGGATCTTGTCGAGGTCCTGTCTCGAATGGGGAAACAGCCTGGCAGGCACGTAGACTTGGAACTGACGGACTTGTCGACAAACCAGCACGCCACGCTAAAGCGCGTCGCGATGACGGAGGAGAACCGAACTGCCCTGCGAAATGCACGCAGAAAGCAACGTCCGGTCCGTTCCAGGTCTCGCAAACCGGATTCCGACTGGGCCACGTTGTTGACGCCTGAACAGATCAGGGCCGATCTGGATCAGCTGCAAACCGCATTCGAATCCGAATTCTCCTATCTGAAGCGATATCAGGCTGATTACAAGTCGGCGATCCAAAGTTTGAGTACCGATGCAGCCAACGGTATGACGCGACGCACGTTTGCCATCAGGCTCTCAGGCATCATCGCGGAATTCGGCGATGGCCACGCCCGTGTGCGAGGTCGATACCGTTTTCTTCCCGCAGGCTTCCTGCCGTTCGTGATCGAAGACGTCGACGGAACGCTCGTCGCCCTCAAACCCGATCGCACAGGTCTCCTCGACGTCGATCGCCCCTATCTCATCAAACTCGACGAAACCGACGCCGAATCCTGGATCCGCGCCGCTGCGGGCATCGTCGCCAACGGATCGCCCCAGTTCATCCGACGCCAGTCGATTGACTTCGCCCACTGGGCCCAGCATGTTCGAACAAGACTCGGCAAGGAAGAAACTGCATCCATCACGATTACGCTCGCATCCGATGCGCAGCACGACAAACGAAGCATCACACTGCCAATTAGTGGGCAGCCACCTCGCGTGTTCCCCGACCTGCCCAAGCCTGACGCTCACAAGCTCGAAAGCAACATTGGCTATCTGCGAATCTCCAGGATGGACAAAGGCAGAGAATTCGAAGACATGCTTCGAAATGCCATAAGAAGCCTCTCCGATACGAACGGCCTGATCATCGACGTTCGTGGAAATAGCGGAGGCAGCCGCAACGCGCTGAAGGTGCTGATGCCCGGCTTGATGGCGCCGAATGAAGCGCCGCGCGTCGTCAACGTCGCCGCCGCGCGGATCCCGTCCGTCGCGGATCCCGCCGACCCTGCCGGGTATTTGCGAAATCGCTCGCTCTTCCCAGCGAACTGGCCTGACTGGTCGTCAGAAGACCAAAAGGCGATCAAGAAACTCGCCGCAACGTTTCGGCCTGAATGGCAACTGCCAAAGGGAGAATTCAGCGATTGGCACTTCATGGTCGTCAGCCCCCGCGAGAACGATCGTTATGACTCGAAGCCCGTCGTCGTGCTCATGGACGAACGCTGCTTCAGTGCGACGGATATCTTTCTGGGCGCATTGAAGGGATTGACGAACGTGACGCTCATGGGCCGACCCAGCGGCGGCGGAAGTGGCCGCAGCCGTCAGACGATACTCCGACACAGTGGGCTTCAAGTGATGCTCTCGTCCATGGCCTCATTCCAATCCGACGGCAGACTCTATGACAGCCATGGAATACAGCCAGACATCATGGTCCCGATGACACTCGCTGAAAGACTCGGAACCGAAGACACAACGCTTGACCGCGCCATTCGCCACGTCGCGGCCGCCGATCGCTAATGCTCTGGAAATCCTGAATCAAGGCGGTACGCTCAATTCGGGCCATCCGTGGCCCCTTTGTCGGCGCGGATCGCGCATGAAAAAAGCGCCGGCCCGTGTAAGAGCCGGCGCAACGAAAGAGATGAATCAAGCGCAGGCCGTTTCAGCGATCGCCTTCCGATCGGCCCGGCGCCGTGTGTGCCTTCTTTCAGGGAGACGTGGCAAGACTACCGACGTCGCTCGACCACTCCTCCCGGACAAGTTTCCGGTTTGTCCCGGTTATAGCAGAAGAAATCGCGAGGCCGAATCTCATGCTCGCGTGTATTGACGATACCGCCGCCTTCGAGTTGCACGGCATATCCCATGCCGAGCATCCCGACGATCGCGCCCTTGTTCCAGTCGCCGTTTGTGTTGGCAACCCAGCAAAGATCACCCGGCAGCATCCAATCACATCGCATGTCGTTGAGAATCATGATTCCCCCTCCCAAAGAAGAACCTTGCACCGAATTCAATGCATGCCGACGCAATGGGACAAGGTCGTATATCAATAATCTGAACGTGTTTCGGGACGATCGGACGCCCGAGAAGACAGGGGCATCAGACCTTGCGATCCAGCTGCCGATACTGGATCGCCTCAGCCAGATGCGATGCTTCGACATGCGGCTTGCGCTCCAGGTCCGCAATCGTCCGAGCGAGGCGAAGCACTTTGTCATGGGCCCGTGCGCTCAGGCCCATTTCCGTCATCGCCTGCTTCAGCATCTGCTCGCCCGCCGAATCGAGTTTGCAATGCTCGCGCACCAGCCGCGGTCCCATCCGGCCATTGAGTTGATTTGTTCCGGCGCCGAATCGCTCGCGCTGGATGTGCCGCGCCGTCTCGACTTGTTCACGCATGGCGACACTGCCCGTTCCCGGCTTCTTTTCGCGGAGATCCTGAAACGGAACCGCCTGCACTGTCACGTGAATGTCAATTCGATCGATCAACGGCCCGCTGATTCGAGAGAAGTACTTTTCGATTTGCGGCTGCAGGCATTTGCACGGCTTGCGCGGATCGCTGAAATATCCGCAAGGGCAAGGGTTCATCGCCGCAACCAGCATGAATTCCGCAGGGAAGCAGACACTGCTGTGCGATCGCGCAATCGTGACGCATCCATCCTCCAGCGGTTGTCTCAATGTCTCGAGAATGGATCGTTGGAATTCGGGAAACTCATCGAGAAACAGGACGCCGTGATGCGCTAACGACACTTCGCCTGCTCGCGGAATCGTACCCCCGCCGACCAGCGCTGCCGCGCTCGCCGAATGATGCGGCGAGCGAACCGGCCGCGTCGCCATCAACGAGGATCCCGTCGGCAGCTTTCCGGACGCCGACCAGATGCGCGTCGTCTCCAGTGACTCGTCCAATGTCAGCGGCGGGAGAATCGTCGGAAGGCACTTCGCCATCAGCGTCTTGCCCGATCCCGGCGGCCCCAGCATGAGCAGATTATGTCCGCCTGCCGCGGCAACGACGAGCGCCCGCTTGCAGAACTCCTGCCCGCGCACATCGGCAAAGTCGACGTCATACGTCGCCGCGTGCCGAAACGTCGCATCGAGATCGAGCATGACCGGTTCCAGCGGCAACTGCTCCGTCAGAAATCCGACGGCGTCCGTCAGCGAGCCGATCGGAATGACTTCGAGACCATCCACGACGCCGGCCTCATTCGCATTCTCTCGCGGTACCAGGGCTCCGC
>JAJDEC010000491.1 GCA_029259995.1 Phycisphaerae bacterium | reverse complement strand
TAATCAAGGCTGTCCGCGTATGCAACGTGATTCCGGCCAAGTGAATCAAGATTCAATTCGAGCGCTCGCTCGAGATGAGATCGGGCAGTGTCATATTCACCGACGGCCAGATAACTTCGGCCGATCGTCATATGCAGTTGGGCTAGCGTAACCGGATGCTCCGCAAACTGGCCGCGCTCGATGCGATCGGCCGCTTCGTCAAGCACGCCGCGAACCGTGGCCTCATTGCCCTTGGATCGATTCGGATCCGCTGACGCCAGCACATCACTGAGAAACGAGACCGTCGATTTAGCGCGATCCGCTTCAACTTCCGCAACACGCTGCGATTCCGTCGCCAGGGAAGCCTTGGTCAGGGCGAAGATCGTCAGGGCGATCAGCAGAATTGTCGCTCCCACGCCCGTTCCGACCAGGGCACGATTCCGTTTCGCAAATTTCGATATCTCGTAAATGGCCGACGGCGGCCGGGCAATGATCGGTTCATCGGCCAGGTATCGCCGAAGATCCTGCGCGAGTGCAGCCGCCGAGTCGTATCGCCGCTCGGGATCTTTTTCCATTGCCTTGAATACGATCGTTTCGAGATCACCGCGAAGCGCCCGATTGATTCGCGACAGCCTTGTCGGCTCGTCGTCTCGAATCGCCAACGCCGCATCGGCGATCGACTTTCCGTCGAGACTGTAAGGTAACTGGCCGACGAGCAATTCAAACAGTACAACTCCCAGCGCATACACGTCACTTCGCGCGTCGATTCCCTCGGCCAATCCAGACGCCTGCTCGGGACTCATGTAGGCGAGCGTGCCAATGATCTGTTGGGCATTGACCGTCATGGTCGTGGCCTTGATGTCCGATCGCGTCGCACGGGCAACGCCGAAGTCGAGAATCACGGGACGCCCGCTCTCTTTAACGAGAATGTTCCCAGGCTTGATGTCGCGATGCACGACGCCTCGCATGTGGGCGTAATGCACGGCGTCACAGATCGCGGCAAACAACTCGATGCGCTCGCGATGCCCGACGTCCAGGGCCTTGACATACGCAATGAGCGTTTTGCCGACGATCAACTCCATCGTGAAGTAGGGGCGCGGGCCACCTTCGGATGTGACGGTTCCGGCGTGAAAAATGCGAGCGATCCCCGGATGTTCGAGCTGGCCAAGCAAGTCGATCTCGCGTCGAAATCGTCGAACAATTTCGTGGCCACGCATATCCGGACGAATCATCTTCAGCGCAACGGTTCGCCGTGGCGATAACTGCTCGGCTTCATAGACTGATCCCATTCCGCCTTCGCCGATTTTTCGGATGATCCTGAATTCACCAATCTGCGCTGGTATCTCGGCCTCACCATCTCGAGTGCCGGAAAAGAGAATGTCGTCGATCTGTCCGCTCATTTCGGCCCGATGCGTCAAATGAACGGGGGAATCGTCGCCGCAAAGCAGCAGGTCGACGGCGCCGCGGAGCGCAATGTCATCTCCGCACGACTCGTCAAGGAACGCATCGCGCGCCCCCGCGTCGAGATCGCAAGCGGCGAGAAAGACGACCCTGGCTCGTTTGTACAATTCCGGATTCATATCATTCTACATGGAGCAGGACCTCTCCGGTGCCTCGCCAGGATCGTTGTCGCCCCTGAAGAACCGGAGATGACGCTTCAACACAGCCCGCGTTGTCGCGTGGGCACGGACGCGACGGCGCCAAGTCGCATTCTATTCTACCACGACTTGTACATGCTTCTCCGATCGGTCCGACTCATCCGACGGCCGCGATTCGCCGGTTATCGGTTGCGACGTGCGGCGTCCCTCGTCAGTGGTTGACTCGCAGTGACGGTTTCGGACCATTCAAGAATGGGGAATCTCGATACCACGCCCGATACGATTTCCCTGATCATCCGTCACTCAGGCGCCAGCAGACTTCAACGACTTCACGCATGGCCTGAACGTCGTGGACGCGCACCATATCGACGCCCATCAGCGCCGCGTGGGCGATCGTCGCCGCGGTTCCCATCACGCGATGCTGAGCATCCGGCGCGCCTTCGTGTCCCGCGACATCGGTCAGCATCTCACCAATGCATCGCTTCCGAGAGGTTCCCAACAAGACAGGCCACGCTTGAGAAAACGATGCGCAAGCGCGGATCAGCGCCAGGTTATGTTCGAGTCGCTTTCCGAATCCGATTCCCGGATCGACGATCATTCGCCCCTGAGTCTGCACACCCGCCGACTCCAGGGCCATTGCCCGTTCGCGGAAGAAGGTACCGACGTCCTGAACGACGTCGGCATATTCCGGAGCGGACTGCATTATGTCCGGGGAACCCTGCATATGCATGATCACGAACGGAACATCACGGCTGGCGAGAAGATCCATCATCGCTCGATTGTCGAGATCGTTTGAAACGTCTCGAGTCGGCGAATCCAAACTCGTCCGGCTCAACCGCACGCCAGACACTTCATTGACGATATCCGCGCCGGCAGCCAGCGCGGCCGCGGCCACTTCCGCGGACTGCGTGTCGATCGATATCGGAACGCCAATCTCCGCCGCGCGCATCCCCTGAATCGCCGGGACCACTCGATCGATCTGATCCAACGCCGAAACCGGCTGACTCCCGGGCCGTGTCGATTCCCCGCCCACATCGATCACGTCCACGCCTTCCCGGACCATCTCGACGGCCCGCCGGATCGCCACATTGCAATCCAAATGTCGTCCAGCATCGCTGAAACTGTCCGGCGTCACATTGAGAATCCCCATAACGAGGCAACGCCTGCCAAACACAAGCTCGCCGTGCCCCGTAGAATAGGTTCGGAGGATTCGATCGCATCGATGCTCGTATCGGTTCGGCATGTCCGCATGATAGAATTGAGTCACGCATTCGGCCAATCTGCGCCGTTGATACGTGACAGGAGTCGAATCCGAAGATGCCACGCCGCAACCGCTATCGGGGCATCTTGACGCAGGAATGCAACCTAGAAAAAGTGCCCGACGCTTAAGCCGCGTTGCCCCAGGATTATCCGTCCCGATCATGCCCTCAAGAAGACGCCAATCCGCACGGCTCGCCGAACCGCAGGGAAACCTGCGCCGGCATCTGCCCTTGATTCTCGCGATGCTCGTCAGCGGCCTGGCCGCGACCGCATTCGGCTGGCGAACCCTCGACGCCGGGTTCATCATGGGAGACGATCAGCGATTCGTCACGGATCATTTCCTCGTCAACCATCCATCGATTCCGAACGCATGGACCCTGCTGACGATTCCACATGGGGATCTCTACCAACCGATCCCCATGTTGTCGTTTCAGGCCAACTACGCAGCGGCATCCCACTCGGCGTCCGGCGTCTCCCCGGTGGGTTTTCATCTGACAAACGTCGTCCTGCATGCGATCAACGCAATGCTCGCCGTCCTGCTTGCGGCCGCGCTATCGCGACGTGTCCTATTTTCCGGCCTGACGGGCATCCTGTTCGCAACACATCCGATGGCCATGGAGACTGTCGCCTGGGTCTCCGGTCGAATGATCCTGCTGGCGACGCTCTTCGCGCTGGTCGTCCTGATCCTGGCCGTTCGACGCCCGCGCTCCGTCAGCGGGGTTTGGGGGATTTCCATCACACTTTCATGGATCGTGTCGCTCGCGTCAAAAGTCCTGCCGACAGTCCCGATCGTTGCATATGCCTTTGATCGCGCATCACATCGAACCGGAGATCGCAAGGCAACGTGGACATATGCCGCGCTCTTCGCAGTCGGTATCGCGGCAGTCGGCGCGATGTCCATTCTGACGCACGCGGAAGGATTCACCTCGGGGATGCATACGAGTGTATCCGGTTCCGCGAAGTCGCTGCTTCTCGCCGCGAGCCAATACGTGGATCAATACTTCGTCCCGACACGCCTTTCTCCATGGACGCCGCCGCTGCAGGATGTCGCGTGGAATGACAGTCGCGTTATCGTCGCCTTCGCCAAGCTCGGTCTTCTGCTCGCACTGATTGTCATACTTCGCAAACGCGCGCCCATCATCACAGCAGGACTTCTCGCGTTTGCACTGCTGCTGGCCCCGTTTCTTGTTGCGTCTTTGGCCCGGCGCCTGTTCGTTGCGGATCGATACATGTATCTGCCGATGATCGGCCTGCATCTTGCCGTCGTTGAAACTATCGCAGGCATCGTCGGACGGCTCAAGAAGCACCAGAATCAACAGGAGCCAGCCGTGTCGCACGCGGATTGGATCGCCGCCGTCCCCCTCGTCGCACTCGCCGTCTGGTGGTTTACAATCGCAATCAATCTGGCGCCCGTCTGGCGGAATACTGTCACGTACGCGGAACGCGTCGTCGAGTGCTTCCCAAACGAGCCTGACGCGCACAACGAACTGGCTCGTGCATTTCTGTTTGTGGATCGCCCGGCCGATGCACTCTCGATCGCCATGGGTGCATCGAACCGTTGGCCCGAAAATCCCCGATTGATCGCACAAGTCGGAGAATCGCAAAGCCGGCTCGGCGATCACGCATCCGCCCTGATCGCCTTCGATCAGGCGCTCAAAGCGACTCCGGACCACACGAGAACGCGCTACCTTCGCGCCGTCACTTTGCAGGCGCTGGGTCGCCGTGATGACGCCAAGGCCGCATTTCAATCATTGATCACGGACCAGCCCGAGTTTCTCCCGGCCTACGGCGCGCTCGCGCGAATCTATCAGGCTGTGGGAAACACGGCCGATCTGCGTAGCGTTCTCCAGAAGGCGATACAGATCAACCCGCACCATCGCGACAACACATTCGAACTCGCCATGCTCGACTACACGGCGGGACGACTGGACGAAGCCGAGCGCGGATTCCGACGACTCGTCGAATTGAATCCCGCGGACGCGCCGGCCCTGCTCAATCTCGGCGCCGTGCTGGCCCGAATGGGACGAAACATCGAGGCCGTCCGATGCTACGATCGCCTGCTGACGGCGAATCCGCGTGAAACCGCCGCTCGGTTCAATCGTGGCGATCTCCTGCTCGCCCTGGGACAGACGTCCGACGCCGAACAGGACTATCGCGCGATCCTGAAATCGGATCCATCCAACCTGGACGCCGCAACGCGCATCCATCAGTTACTCGTTTCTGAACAGCGTTGGCAGGCACTTCGATCCCTCTGGGAGGACATCCGCCGCACATCGTCCGCCGAGTCGACGGCGACCGACTGCTACATCCTCTGGGCGCAGTCGCTCATCGCCATGGATCTGCACGATCCGCTTCCCGCGGCCGTCTCGTCGCTCGCCGACAATAACGCCTGCACGACCTGGATTGCAGTCTATGTCAACCTTCGAACACAAAACGCCGCGGCTCTGATGGACGCGCTGGACCGAATTCCTGAATCGCCGGTGCCCGCCAAGTTACTCGACAACCATCGTCGTATCATCATGGGGGCATTCGAAGACCTGCCGATCGAGGCTCGCAACAGTCCGGCAGGCCTCTTCGTGGCCGCTCGATTGATGCACTACTTTCACGACACGGACAATGCGATCCGATTCCTCGAAATCGTCAGAGACAGCGAAACGCCCTGGTCTCAAAAGGCGAGCACGCTGCTCCTTCGCCTGAATGGCGAACGCCCGAACAATGGCCCGTGATGACGATGCAGCCGATGAATCGTCGGCTATCATGCGTCGAAGAATGACGCACGAAGAGACACGCAAGAATAGAAATCGACTTCAGGTGCAAAGCATATGACAACAGATTCATCAGGCACGCGCATCCTCGTGACCGGCGGAGCCGGCTTCATCGGTTCGCATCTCATCGAGCGATTGCTTGATCGCGGCGATCACGTGACCGCGCTGGACGATCTCAGTACCGGCAATCTTCGCAATCTCACGGCCGTTATTGATCATCCGAACTTCCGCTTCGTTCAGGACGACGTGCGCAACGCCGGCACCTTGAACGTTCTCGTCGAACAATCCGACGCCGTATTCCATCTCGCCGCCGCGGTCGGCGTTCAGCTCATCGTCGACCGGCCCGTCCACACGATCGAAACCAACATCCACGGCACGGAAGTGGTTCTGAACATCGCCAACAAATTCCGCACGCCCGTCCTGCTCGCCTCCACCAGCGAAGTCTACGGCAAGAGCAACCAGGTCCCCTTCAAGGAAGACGACGATACCGTTCAGGGGGCGACGCGTTTTTCCCGTTGGTCCTACGCCTGTTCCAAGGCGATCGACGAATTCCTCGGCCTCGCCTATCACGACCAGTACGGTCTTCCCGTCGTCATCACGCGGTTGTTCAATACCGTCGGACCGCGCCAGACGGGCCAGTACGGCATGGTGATTCCGAGATTCGTCGCGGCCGCCCTGAAACATGAGCCATTGACGATTTTCGGCACAGGCACGCAAACGCGATGTTTCGGATTTGTTGGTGACGTTACGGATGCGCTCATGTCCCTGATGGACACGCCGGACGCCTTCGGCAACGTGTTCAACGTCGGCGCGACGCAGGAAGTGACGATCGACGCGCTCGCCGACCGCATTATCGAATTGACCGAGAGCCGCAGCCAGAAACGATACATGTCATACGAAGAGGCCTACGGTCGTCCGTTCGACGACATGATGCGCCGCGTGCCCGATCTGACGCGAACGAAGGCAACCATCGGCTGGCAACCGACGACGTCGCTTGATGATATTCTCTACGCCGTCATCGATCACATCCGCAAACACGAACACGACGCCTAGCGACTCTCGCGGCCGACGCGCTCCAGCGTCTCCACGAACTGCCCGGCCCGGCGATCGCGTGAGTGCTCACGTTCGGCATATGCCCTCGCGCGCCCCCGCATCGCCTCGCGCTCGTCCGGATGATCGCGGAACCACACGCAGGCGTCCGCAAACGACGTCGCATCATTCGGCGGTGTCACTTTTCCGAACTGCTCCTGCTCGATCATCCCGGCCAGCCAACCCGGATAGTTATTGAGCACGGGCAATCCCGACGCGATATAGTCAAAGAATTTGTTCGGCGACGTCCCACGATAGAATGCGGGAATGTTCTTCAACAACATCAATCCCACGTCAAATGTCGGCAGCATCTTCGCTAGCTGCTGCTTCGGCACGGGATCGTGCCACAGAATAACATCGTCAACGCCCTCGCGCCTCGATCGCTCGATCAATCGCGGCTTCAACTTCCCGAAACCGACGCAGACGAATTGAATTCCCGCTTCGCCCCGACGACGCAACTCAACGGCCGCGTCGATCAGCGCGTCCAGTCCGTTGGCTTCGCCATGCGCCCCGCTGAACACGAATCGGCAGCACGTCGTGTCGCCCAGCCACTCACTTTCCGGCAACGTCCGTTCCGGCTTGAACAACTCGAGATCCGCCGCATTCGGAATGATCGAAATCCTGCTCTCAGGATATCCCGTCTCCGCGATGCCCTCCTTCATCCCCGGCGACAATGCGATGCAATGCGACGCGGCACGATAAATACGACGCTCCATCCGACGCAGATACCATTTCAATCCCGGATTCCTGATGATTCCCATCGCGATCGGCAGTTCCGGCCACAAATCCCGTACTTCGAAAACGAATGGAACGCCCAACGTCCGCGCCGCCTTTCGCGCCGGATCGCCGACCGTCAGGGGCGTACTCGTCGCGAATATCAGGTCCGGCTTCAACGACTCGACGACACGCTGCGCCCGCTTTGCAAATTGTCGAAAAACGGCGACACGCTCCCAGAAGCTCATTCGATTCGCGTACGGCGCGTTGATGTAATGAACGTCGATACCGTCAACATCGACTTTCATCGAGTCGCCGCGGATACCGATGCGCTCGCCCACATCTTCCATCGTGCCCGAAATCATCGAAACCTTGTGCCCCGCCGCAATCAGGCGAAGCGCCATCTCGTAGGAGCGCGTTCCGCCCTTGTCCTGCGGCGTCTGGAAATGCTGATGTATGTAGGCTATGTGCATAAGCTGGTATCTTCAGGTTTCGTCTATGGAGCCTCGTCGCCACTCAGTCGAACTGCCGTCGTTACACGAATCGGAAGCGCACCGCGAAGATGCACCCGCCATGTATGTATCGGCGACTTCTCGCCGTAATAAAGCGATTCCCAGCCCGCGCAGGCCTTTTCGTTACTCATCCCGCGAAGGACTTCCGTCTTCTCGATCGATCCCGTCTCGCTTTGTACCTCAATCGATACCATTCCGTTCGGCGTCCGCATTCGCAGCCTGTCAGCCGCATCACCGTCTTCGATCGGCATGTCAGGCAGATGCCACGACATCACGGCCGACAATTCGCCCGTTCCATCAAGTGTGTCCGTGATATGCCAGCAACCGTCATCATCGCATGCGATGTCGCGTCGATGAGTAATGCCAAATCGATCGCGATACCCGTAGTGCTCACCTTTCCATGTTTCGCGCAGCCCGTCGGCCGACGCCGAACGCCCGAACGACCTGGACTTTGTCCAGTCAAACCACATGAATCGCGGTCCCTTGGTCATCTGGTTCTCACCATTCACGACGATCGTATTGTGCGCCGCCGTCGACTTGAAATAGTCCTGCCACGGCGCCTCGCAATTGTACGAATACGATCCGGCGTCGCGAAGCACGTTCACGCCACGCCACCACAAATCGAAATGCAGCATGTCCGCCTGTGAAGGTCGCTCACGATAACTGTGGCAACGCGCCATGCCCATCGAATCCTTGCCGCGCAACACGTAATACCCGCCCGACTCGTACGAATGCGAAGTCGGTGCGACGTCCGCTTTCGGTGCGTCAACGGATTCCATACCGCACATCCAGAGTCGCAGTTCATCCCACGATCCTTGCTCGTACAGTGATTCGCCCTTCAACAGGGTCCACATCGACTGCACGATCGGCCGATAGTCGAGATAGTCGCACGACGTCAACGGAAGCACCTGCGCCCCGTCGTTCGCGCCGTAGTTCGGCACACGCCCCGTCTTCGCATCGACCATGTCCCGCAGGAAGATCGTCGCCTTCTCAAGCTGCTGCGTGAACGCATCCGGAAACGTATCACCTTGCAAGTTCCCGAGTCGAATCGCCCAAAGGCAATCCGACAACATCAGGCGATGGTAGTTCATCGAATGTTGAATGTACGAACCATCGTCGAAGATCTGATACGACGCTTCCGCAACGAGAATCTTCTTGCCCTTCGCCCGCCACCGCGCCGCGCAGTCGAAACCGGGAAACAGCAATCCGATCGTGTAGAGACCGATCGCCTCGCTGAATGAATGGTTATTGCGAATTGAACGGGCGAATCCGATGTATCGCTCGACCCGTTGTGTCTGCCGATAGATGCTCGCCGCGATCGTTGCAAATCGCGATACCTCCAGCGTCGGCGCCGCCGCACGCAGGAAGAAACACCACGCCATCAGTCGAAACGACGTCTCCTGACCACACACCCAGTTCGGTCCCTTCGCCGGCGGATTCGCATCGATCCACGATTCAATCAAAGCGAGACCGAGTTCAATCCACTGTGCATCGCCCGTCAGTGTGTGCGCGCGGACCAGATCGAACAGAAACCCGAATCGATTTGCCTCCCAGACATATTTGATATCGCCCATCCGGGCGTCCAGTTGCGAACAGCCGCTCCAATGCCGATCGTTCGGCCATCGAACGCCGTTCGCCGGATTCAGATGCCAGTCGATCGGATCACCCAATTCGTAGGGCGTCCGGCTGAAGAACCGAACGACGCCATTCGAAAGCGCTTCCGTGCGCGCGAGCAATTCCGCGATCTCCGATCTGGAAACCAACGACGCAATCGCGTCTCGTCGCGGAACATTGTCGTCTGGATGATAGAAGAACCCGAAACGCGTAGACTTGAATCGATCCAGCGCCGTCGCGATTGATTCGCCCGATCGAAAGTGCTGACTCAATTCCGCGACGCCAAACGGCCGGGCCGGATCGATCCGTTCGATATAGCCGCTGCGCACCTTCAGCGCCTGAATGATCCGCCCGAGGGCCGTCCCTGGTCCAAGCGTGCGAATCGTGCGGATGGCCGATGAGAGGTTCATGGAATTGCTATGCCATTGCGATGACGCATCGGATCAACCCGCCACGTCGATCGTCCGTGCAGATTCGACCGCAGACATGGCCGCAAAACTGGCCCGCGTCGTATTGACGAGACTCGCTAGAGAAATCAGCGGCTCGCCACCTGTCGAAACGGTCTCCACAAACCGCATCGTCTCCGCGTGATGCCCCTTGTCCAGGCGCTGCGTCTTCATCTTGCTGAATCCGCCGAAACCGTATCCACGCAAGACGCGGAAATTGTCCATCGCCAGAATTCGCCCGTCGCTGAAGACCTCCAGCCGCTCCTTGGGAAAAGCCTTGTGACCATTCGCGAAATAGTGAATCGTCCCCATCGATCCATCCGCGAATGACAGCGTCATCGTCATCTTGTCGTCGGCGCGCCCCACGCCCTTCCATTCACCGACCATCGATGCGGACACGCGTTCCACCCGCGAGCCCGTCAGATACGCCATCAAGTCAATCCAATGGCATCCTTCGCCGACAATCCGACCGCCGCCCACTTGCGGATCCTGCGTCCAGTGATCCGGCGGAATGAACCCCGCGTTGACGGTCATGATCATCGTCAACGGCTCGCTGCGCGCAGCGACCAGCGACGCCATCTTCACGGCATGCGGCGAAAAGCGCCGATTGAATCCGACAAAAAGCTGGCGATCCGCATGTGCAACGGCCGCCGTCTCGACGCGTGTCAGCTCCTCCTCGTTGAGCGCAAGCGGCTTCTCAACGAATACATGTTTGTCCGCCTCCAACGCCTCGATCACGAGCCGTGCATGCGAGTTGTGCCGCGTCGTGATGACGACGGCGTTGATCGACGCATCGCCGAGAATCTCGTGATAGTCCGTCGTCGTCTGCTGAAAACCGAACTTCGCGCCGACGTGCCGTCCACTGACGCCGCCCGCACTCGCGATCGTCCGCAACACGGCCGACGTCTTTGAAAATGCCGGCAGAAGCGTCAGTTTCGCGTAGTTCCCTGCACCAATCGCCCCGATGACCGCATGCCCGCCGGATTCCGTCGAACGCGCACTCGCCGAACCAATGGCGATCGTCCGTCGCAAGTCAGGCGCATCTGCATATTGCAGCACAAGCCCCAACGCGTTCCTGCTTTCCGACAGTTTGTCGTACACGCCAGGCGCCTCGTCGAACGGTATCGACCGTTCAATCATTGGGGCAATCTTCAAGCGACCGGTCGACATCAAGTCGAGAATCGCCTCGAAGTTACGCTGCTCCGTCCATCGGACGAATCCGAACGGATAATCCTGCCCCTTGTCCTCATACGACGAATCGTATCGACCGGGGCCGTAGGAACACGACACTTGAAACGAAAGCTCTTTCTCGTAAAAGTCCGAGCGCTTCAGGTCCAGTCCGACGACACCGACGAGCACCACGCGCCCGCGCTTGCGACACATCTGCGCCGCCTGATGCACAATCTCATTCGACTTGGCCGACGCCGTAATCAGCACGGCGTCGACACCGCGCCCTTCGCTGAACGCCGTCGCCGCCGCAACCGGATCGCCGCCCTGCCCGACGTTGACTGTCTCGGCGCCGAACGACCGCGCTAACTCCAGCTTTCGCTCGTCCAGATCCACGCCCAGCACACGACAACCATTCGCGAGCAACAACTGCGTCGCAACCAGCCCGATGAGCCCGAGCCCCGTCACGACGACGCGCTCGCCCAGCGCCGGCTCAATCAACCGAATCCCCTGAAGCGCAATCGCGCTGAGGACTGTGAACGCCGCTTCTTCGCTCTCCACGCCGTCCGGCACTTTCGCACAGAGATTCACCGGCACGCAGACCACTTCGGCATGTGCACCGTTGCTGACCACGTGATCTCCGACGCTGTATCCTTCAACGCCCGCCCCGACATCCAGCACGATGCCCGCATTGCAATATCCCAACGGCAACGGTTCATCGAGGCGCGCAAACACTGTTTCCAATGTCGGCATCAGGCCGTCAGTCTTGATCTTGTCCAGGACCTGCCGGACCTTGTCAGGTTGCGCCCGCGCCTTCGCGATCAGCCCTCCCTTGCCGAACTCAACGAGCATGCGCTCGGTTCCGGCCGAGATCAGGCTCGCGCGGGACTGGATCAACAGATACCCGGAGCGCACCATCGGGCACGGAACGTCCGCCAACGTCGTCTCGCCTGATCGCAGATTCTGAAG
>JAJDEC010000050.1 GCA_029259995.1 Phycisphaerae bacterium | reverse complement strand
CATGACGCCAATGTCAAAGGTCTACGTCGTCATCGTCATCGGAGGCGGGCACGCCGGCACGGAAGCGGCGTGGGCTTCTGCGCGCCTGGGGGCGGCGACGGCGCTCGTCACGATGCAGGCCGACGCGATCGGTCGAATGAGTTGCAATCCGGCCATCGGCGGCATCGGCAAGGGCCAGATGGTTCGTGAGATCGACGCCCTCGGTGGACTGATGGGGCTCGCCACGGATCGAGGCGGGATTCAGTTTCGACTGCTCAATCGTCGCAAAGGGCCCGCCGTTCAGGCCCCGCGCGCACAGTGCGATCGCGTCCTCTACGCGAATGCTGTTCAGGAATTGATCGCATCTGTTCCCCATCTCGACGTGATCGAAGGTTGCGTGGATACGCTCGACGTCCGGAACGATGTGGTTCATGGGCTGCAGCTGGAAGATGGCCGGCGGTTTTCCTGCCGCTCGATTGTCATTACGACGGGGACGTTTCTTCGCGCGTTGATGCATACAGGCGAAGCCAAAGCCGAGGGCGGGCGCGTCGGCGAGGCCAGCGCCGTCGGCCTGAGCGCCACACTTCGTGATCTCGGTTTCGAACTCGGCCGCCTCAAGACAGGCACGCCGCCGCGACTCGCACGCGACAGCATTCGGTACGAGAATCTGGAAACCCAGCCTGCCGACGATGTGTTGCGGCCGTTCAGCTTCATGAACGACGCCATCACGCAGCCGCAGATCGATTGCTGGATTACCTATACGAACGCAAGCACGCATGACTTGATCCACGGAAACCTGCATCGCGCACCGATGTATTCGGGGCAGATCGAATCGACCGGTCCGAGGTATTGCCCGAGCATCGAGGACAAAGTCGTCCGATTCGCCGACAAGTCGCGGCATCAGATTTTTCTGGAGCCGGAAGGCTACGAGAGCGACAGGATCTACTGCAATGGCATCAGCACGTCTCTGCCGGCCGACGTGCAGGCATCGATGGTACGGACGATTCCCGGTCTGGAGAATGCCCGCATTGTCCAGATGGGTTACGCCGTCGAGTACGACTATGTGCCGCCGCATCAGTCGCTGCCGACGCTCGAAACGAAACGCATCGCGGGGCTGTTCCTCGCGGGACAGATCAATGGAACGAGCGGATACGAAGAGGCGGCGGGGCAGGGGCTCGTCGCGGGCGTGAATGCGGTGGCACGCGTCAAAGGTGTCGAACCACTCGTCATGCGCCGGGATCAGAGTTACATCGGCGTCATGATTGATGATCTCGTGACGAAGGGAACGATCGAACCCTATCGCATGTTTACATCGCGCGCCGAGTATCGCCTGCTCCTGAGGAGCGACAATGCCGACGCCCGACTGACGCCGGTCGGCCGCGAGATCGGCCTGGTCGACGACGATCGATGGGCGCGTTTTGAGTTGAAGCAGGCCGCGATCTCGCGATTCAACGCGTGGGCGCGGGCCACGAAGCGCAATGGCGCCAGTGTCCACACGTACCTGGGGCGAAGCGACATGGACGTTGACACGCGGGTCGAATGTGATGCGTGGCGGGGCGCACTCGACGGGGACTTGTCGAGCGCGTCGCCGGCGATGCTGCACGAGGCGGTCGAGGCCGTGCACATTCATGCGAAGTATGACGGATACGTGCAGCGGCAATTACGGGAAGTCGAGCGTTTCCAGAAGATGGAATCGCAGCGAATTCCGGACGAATTCGACTTTGGTGCACTGAATCAGTTGAGGCACGAGGCTCGGGAGAAATTCGCTCGAATCAATCCGCGTAACCTGGGGCAGGCCAAGCGGATCGCCGGCATCAGCCCGGCGGACATGGCCGTGCTCATGGTCTACCTCGAAAAGTCGCGTCGGCGTTGAGGCGTTCCGACGGTTCCGGATTGCGTCGTCGCGCCGGATCGATATAGTCTCGATCCACGTGCCGCGAGGACTCGGCAGATGTCTCGAATCAGGAACGCCGATCGATGCTCTTCAATTCCGTCGAGTTTCTGTTATTCGCGATCATCCTGATTCCGATCTACTGGGCGCTCCCACGCATCGGCCAGAACCTCTTACTCCTTGCCGCGAGTTACTATTTCTACGGATCGGTCCACGGCTGGTTTCTCGGTCTGATCGTCGTTTCGACCGTCATCGACTACACGATGGCGCGACTGATCGATCGCGATCGCAAGCGGGCGACGCTCTACCTGCTGATCAGCATCGCCGCGAATCTCGGCATTCTCGGGTATTTCAAGTACTGCAATTTCTTCCTTGAGAATTTCTCGCAGTTGCTCGGACAGGTCGGACTGTCGATGTCCTACGAGCGACTTTCCATCATTCTGCCCGTCGGCATTTCGTTTTACACGTTTCAGACGATGGCCTACACGATCGATGTTGCTCGCCAGAAAATCCGAAGCTATAAGAACCCGCTGCATGTGGCCCTGTATGTCGCGTTCTTTCCGCAGCTCGTGGCCGGTCCGATCGAACGGGCCGAGCGACTCCTGCCGCAATTCGAACAGCGCCGCGTGTTCCATGCGGCTGACTTCTATCGCGGTCTCTATCTGATTCTCTTCGGTCTGTTCAAAAAGATCGTTGTTGCCGA
This sequence comes from Phycisphaerae bacterium, assembly GCA_029259995.1. GTDB lineage: Bacteria > Planctomycetota > Phycisphaerae > UBA1845 > UTPLA1 > ECT2AJA-110-A. The sequence continues at coordinate 2,931 of JAJDEC010000050.1, read as the reverse complement.
CAACGTCGCCGTCCAGGTCGACGTCATCTTCGGTCTCGACAATCCGCCGCCGGGGTTAATTCTCGTGGGCACGCTCGCGTTCGCCGTGCAGATCTACGCCGATTTCTCCGGATATTCGGATATCGCTCGAGGCGTCGCCAAGCTGTTGGGCATCGACTTGATGCGGAATTTCAATCTGCCGTACTTCGCGATCAGCCCCTCGGATTTCTGGCGACGCTGGCATATCTCGTTGTCCGAATGGATCCGGGATTACCTTTACATCCCCCTTGGCGGTAATCGAAAGGGCAATATCCGGCGGAATGTCAACGTGCTGACGGCGATGACGCTGAGCGGCCTGTGGCACGGCGCTTCCGTCAATTTCATTCTGTGGGGCGCCTATCACGCAATTGCCCTGATTCTGTTCGAGCCGTTTGATCGACTGATGCATCGGCTCCGTTGGCGAGAGCGCACGCGGCACGTCGTCGGTTGGGCCGTGACGTTCGGCATTGTCATGTATGGTTGGCTTTTGTTTCGCATCCAGGACTTCGGTTACCTGGCGCATTTGCATTCGCAGTTGTTGGCGACACGCCTTTGGGATGTCGGCGTCGTCGAGGCGGCTGCAGTCCTGGGTCTGATTGCCGTGTTTGTCATTCCGTTGTTTGCTTACGAACAATGGCAGCATCGTCGTTCGGATACGGAATCCGTCACGCACGCACATTGGGGAATGCAGGTCGCCGTCTGCACATTCTTGTTGTTCGCGTGTGTCGTATTCGGTGTGGAGAGCAGTGAATCGTTCATTTATTTCCAGTTTTAGGATTGCCGTCCCGATCGTTGCCTTCATGACGCTCGTGGTGATCGTCGATCGCGTGGGCGTCGATCGAATTGAACCCGTACGCAAGACGGACAAGGTGCAGAAGGGCTTTCGGGCAAAGGCGCCGCAGATCGTGCTGATGGGCAATTCGATCTGCCAGACGGCGTTTGATCCGGCCCGCATCGAAAGTCATCTGGCGACGGCCGGCCAGGACAAACGTGTTTACCGCTACAGCATCAGTGCGTCGGGAATGGGCGTCTGGTATCTCGCGTTGAAGAACGAGATATGCCGCGCGGATCCGCTGCCCGAAACAGTCGTGATTTCGGCAAGGACCAGGATCTTTCTCCAGAACTACTACGGATTCGCCGCCAAGCATCGACGCCAATTCCTGCCGGTTTACGGAGATCGATTCGACGATCCTGTCATCCTGTCGAAGATCATGTCCAAGGGGGATGTACCGCTGTCGATGGAGCGGCTGCTCAGTCCTGTTTCCAATGTCTACTACAATCGGCAGGTGTATCAGGATGCGACGCGTGAGGCGGCGATGCGCGTCTCGACGGACGTGATGATCGCCGTCGCCAGGATCACGGACAACGCCAGTCTTCACGAGGATATTCGCGCTGTTCATGAGGCCGTCGCGGATGGTCAGGGCCTCGCCGGTCTCCTGCGAAGCCGATACAACAACCCGGGCAACGAAAACAACTTTCTGGAAGATTTCGGGCCCGACAAGGAAGCCTTCACGTGGCGGAATACCGACGAACTCAGCGGCGCCGAACTGGTTGAGAGTTCCCTCCTGCCCGACATGATCAGACTTTGCGAGGAAAACGGAATTCAATGCATCGTCGCTCGACACGTCCCGAATCCGGGCCAGCCGGCAGATGCACTGAAGATCGAAGCCGAGATGTGGCGTGCGGTGAAAGCCTACATCGCCGAGCATCATCCAGGAACCATCTCGCTCGATCTCAAGCCGTGCCCCGGCATCGATCCATCGCACTTCGTGCGCGGCGATCATTTCAATCGTGAAGGTCGCACGCGGCTGTCTGACTATCTTGCCGAGTTGTTGTCGAATCGGCTCGGCGGTCGAGATTCACGGATGGCCGAGTCCGATCATTCAACAGGCGGCGCCGGCGAGGCGGTCGCGGGCCCGACGAACGAATAGCCGATGCGAAGCGAGTCGAGGTGTGGGCATTGCCGATGCACATGCACTCGATGTCGAGAAAGCAACAAGGAAAACGGCCGCGCCCGTTGAAACGAGCACGGCCGTTGTAGTTGTCTTTACGCGGCACTGCCCATCTTGCAGTGGCACACGGGAACATGCTTGCCTTGAAGGGCAGGCACCGCACTCGGGCTACACCCATCCGCGCAGCTTGCATGCCTCGGCCACTCGCGTGACAGATACCATGTACGCCGCCAGTCGCATGTGTACGTTTGCCTTTTTGTGCGTGTCGTAGGTCGAGTTAAAGGCGTCCGTCATGCGTCGATCAAGTTGTTGATGGACGTCTTCGAGGCTCCAGTAGTAGTTGTACGTATTCTGGACCTGCTCGAAGTAACTGACCGTGACGCCGCCGGCATTGGCCATGAAGTCGGGGAGGACGAGACTGCCCTTCTTGTGGAGGATCTCGTCGGCCGCCGGCGTCGTCGGGCCGTTGGCGAGCTCGCAGATCAGCTTCGCCTTGATGTTATTGGCGTTCTTCTCCGTGATGACGCCTTCCAGGGCCGCCGGATACATGACGTCAACGTCCAATTCAAGGATCTCTTCATTGGAGATCGGCGTGGTCCCCGGAAAGCCTTCGACTTTTCCGGATTCCAGTTTGTATTTCACGATGGCGTCGGGATCGATGCCGTCCTTGTTCATCACGCCGCCGCGCGAATCGCTGACGGCGATCAGGCGACCGCCGCCGAGGATTTCATTGTGCAGCGTCGCGGCGAATTGCCCAGCATTGCCGAAACCCTGAATCGCGTACGACGCGCCCGTCGGATCGAGGCCCGTCTTCTGACAGGCTTCGCGAACACAATAAACACCGCCGCGCGCCGTTGCGTCGCCGCGGCCCTGCGAACCGCCGATGGTAATCGGCTTGCCTGTGATCACGCCCGGATGGCTCTCGCCGTAGATGACTTCGAATTCGTCCATCATCCACGCC
>JAJDEC010000490.1 GCA_029259995.1 Phycisphaerae bacterium | reverse complement strand
CCTGGCCCAAAAGCGAATGGGTTCCGGCGAGATGCGCGTGCAGCGGCGGCAGAGATGCTTTGTTGATACACCGCGACTCTTCAACGAGGCGTCTGGCCGCGATGTAGTCGCCCTCGGCAATGTGGATGCGAGCGAGATTGTTCATCGTGGCAGCGATCTCGGGATGCATGGGCGGCAGCAGCCCCTGGCGGAGCTCGAGCGCACGAGTCAGCAATGACCGGGCTTCCTGGGATCGTCCCTGATCGATGAGTGTCGAACCGAGATTATTCATGCTCGTCGCCGTGTGACGATTGCGCTCTCCAAGATGCTTGCGATAGATGGCGTTTGCCTGTCGTTGAACCAGTTCCGCCTCGTCAAGGCGATTTGTATCGGTATAGAGCACGCCGAGGTTATTCAGCGCGTGTCCAACGTGAAGATGATCTTCGCCCAGCACGCGACGATAAATGTCCAGCGATTTGAGAAACAGGGCTTCCGTTTTCTCCGCGTCGCCCTTCTGGAAGTAGAGGCTCGCGAGATTGTTGCAGATCGTGGCGGTATTGACGGTAATTTCGTCCCCCGTCGAAACGAGCGCCTCCTGGTAGCAGCGCTCCGCGTCGGCGTACTGACCTTGTTCTTCTTTGATGAGGCCCAGGCTGTTCAGTGCCATGGATCTTCGCTTCACGTTGTTTCCCGGGAGCTGATCGAGGATAGCCAGCGATTCCCGGATCAGGTGTTCCGCCGCATTGAAATCCCGCTGCTGCCGCGAGATCTCGGCGAGGTTGTCCAGCGATTGTGCCGTATCGAGGTGAATGTGCCCGAGTGTCCGTTCTCGAATGGCGAGTGATTCCTCGTACATCCGCTTCGCTTCGTCGAGTCGGCCGACCGTCGTGATCACGGCGGCCAGATCGGCGACGACTTTCGCGTACTGCCATGAGTCGTCGCTGATCGTCGACTGAATCTCGACGGCACGACGACCGTGCATCTCCGCCTTGTCGTAGACGCCCAGCGCGTAATATGTCGATCCGAATACATTGTGCATTTCGGCCTCGACTTCCGGCTGGCCGGCCAGGTCCGTGGCGAGCCGGGGGGCGACGCGATCCAGTACTTCGCGAACCGTCGTTTCGTGGCCCGGCTGGGTTTCCGGATCGGCGGACGCGAGTGTCTCCTTGAGATACGCCATGATCTGCTCTGCCTTGGCGCGCTGTTGTCGCTCCGCGTCTGCGTTTCGCTCGGCAAGCGATCGCTGCTGTCGCTCCGCCTCGGCGTTTTTCTCTGCGAGGGCTCGCTGTTGCTCCACCTGAATCATCGCGTGCGATTTCTGCACATAGAGCGACGTCATCACGATCGAGCTGATCGTGACAAGCACAACAAACACGGCCGCAGAGCCCACGAGCATCCGATTCCGCCGCGCGAACATCCGCAACTGGTACGTCATGCTCGGCGGTCTCGCGCTGATTGGCTCATCATCGAGATAGTGACGAATATCCGACGCCAGCTCAAACGCGGACTGATAACGATAGTTGCGATCCTTTTCGATCGCTTTCAGTGTGATCGTCTCAAGATCGCCGCGCAACAGTCGATTGATTGACGACGGACGCCTCGGCGGCTGATCCTGGATCAACGCCGCGACTTCCGTGATGGCCTTGTTCCGCACGTCGTAAGGCAGCCGCCCGCACAACACTTCGTACAACACGATTCCCAGCGAATAGACGTCGCTTCGCGTGTCGATGTCGTGCGGATCGCCGGTGCACTGTTCCGGGCTCATGTAGGTCAACGTGCCGATGAGCTGGCCGACGCCCGTCTGCACGGTCGTGACGGCGATATCGTTGTCCAATATGCGCGCGACGCCGAAGTCGATCACCTTCGGTCGCCCGCCCCCGTCGACGAGAATGTTCGCGGGCTTCAGATCGCGATGGATGATGCCGCGCTGGTGACCGTAATGGACGGCGTCGCAGATGGACACGAACAATCGCAAACGCTCTTCGATGGACAGTTTCTTTCGATCCACATAATCCGTCAGCGGTAGCGCATCGGGAATGTACTCCATCGCGAAGAATGGACGGCGCTCGCCTTCGTCGATGTGTGTTCCCGCCTCAAGCACCTGGGCGATCACGGGATGTCGCAAATGCGCGAGCACGGCGGACTCGTGTTCGAATCGCCGCAACACGCTGCGTGAGGCAATGCCGCCGCGCAGGACTTTGATCGCAACGGAGCGCCGCGGGTTTTCCTGCTCTGCTTCGTACACAGTCCCCATGCCGCCGGACGCGATGACGCGCTTGAGCGCGTAGCGACCGATTGATTTGCCTTCGACGGGAATATCCAGATCGTTGGCGAAATCGGCGGAGAGAAAGCCCTCGGCGGGCGGCTCGATGAAGTGGGCCGCGTTCTCGTGTCCTGCAAGGAGTCGTTCGACTTCGCCGCGCAGCTGATCGTCGTCGGCGCATTGCTCACTGAGAAACTCGGCGCGCGTGTCCGCCGACTGTTCCAGAGCTTCGTGAAACAGCGTCTCTATCTGCGTCCAGCGATGCAGTCTTTTGTCAGGAGGAGAGTCTGACACAGTCGCGATTGATCCAGTAATGAATGCCGTTTGCTCGCCATGGCGCCGGCGTGCCGACAACACTGTCGGCGCGTCGCAGGTACGTCATTGTATGCGTCAAACAAGCGGTATCCCTAACGCTTCGTCCGATCAGGTCTCGGAGATTTCCGCGCGGAGCCACGCTTTGGCCAGCGTCCAGTCGCGCTCGATGGTCCGCAAAGGGCAGTCGAGCACTTTGGCCGCCTCGGGGGCCGTTAATCCGCCGAAGAATCGAAGCTCCACGACGCGAGCCTTGCGTTCATCGATTTCTGCGAGCTTTTCGAGGGCCTCGTCCAGCGCCACGAGGTCCATGGCACGCTCCTCGAAATTGGCGACGGCTTCGTCCAGCTCGAGTTTCGCGGCGCCGCCGCCGCGTTTGGCGGCCTTATGCATCCGGGCCCGATCGACAAGAATCCGCCGCATGGCCTTGGCCGCGACGCCGAAGAATTGTGCTCGATCGTTCCAGCCCGCCGTTCGCTGATTGACCAATCGCAAATACGCCTCGTGAACGAGGGCCGTCGGCTGAAGCGTGTGATCGGACCGTTCATGGCTCAGGTAGTCAGTCGCGATGCGGCGCAATTCGTCATAAACAAGCGGCAGAAGCTGGTTTACAGCGTCCGTGCTGCCGCTGCGAGCGGCCTCCAGAAGTTGTGTGACGTCGCCAGGCGATGACATGAAAACGACCCAACGAAAAAAATCATTGTACTGCCGCGGCGGGGTCGCGGCCATATTTTCGCGGTATCCATAACAGGGGGGGCGTAGGGGCTATCTCGCATCCACCCCGCATGTGTTCGGTTTCGACGAATCGGGTCCCATATGCTGAGCACCCTCTCGCAATGTGCGTTCCTGTATGGGGATTGCGACGGCACGTGGTAGTTACAATGGGAAAGAGAATTCCCGAAGGAGGCAATTGGTGATGAGAAGCGCGATTCTGGCTTTGACATTGGTAGTTGGCGTGGTCGCATCCACGGCATCTGCCCAGACCATTTACGACAATTTCCGCAACGCGCAAGGCGGTCCAACCGTTGAGTGCGGTAGTTTTGGCGTGCAGAGTTGCGCCGACGACATGGTTGTTGCGAACGGCGGCCAACTGACTTCGTTCAAGTACAGGTTCTTTAATGCAGGGGGCGATTTCTTCGGCGGAAGCGAAACCCAGAGCTGGGACATCGCCTTGCTTCTCGACGACGGTGATGGTCTCCCAGATGCCTCCGGTGCAACGGATACCATTCTTTACTCGAACAGCTACGTGAATGAGTCAATTCTCTTCAGCACTGAGTATGAAGGCACAGAAGCCCTCTTCGCGTCCAACATAAACGTCGCGCCAGGTGACAAAATCTGGGGTGTTGTGACAGGTCTTGGCTTCAACATGCACTTGGGACTCAATGATGTCGCCCCGTCGGTCGGTACGACGGACAATCAGTTTTACCGATTCGGCAGTGACTTCAACGACACGACCGCGGCCCAACCAAACTCCGGCTGGCAGCTTCAGCTAAACGCCATTGTGCCTGAACCGGCATCGCTGACACTCGTCGCACTTGGCGCGATTGCGTTGCTGCGCCGTCGGCGCAATTAGCCCGGCCACAGATCGCGACCGAGTGAGTGAAGGCTGACGTGGAATGAACAAAGTGTCAGTGAATCCCGGGGAAGTGAATCCAGTTCCAGTCCCCGAGGCACGACAGTTCATTCAACGATTCCTTCTGCAGGCCAAATTCGTCACACTGGGGCTCTCAGCCGTGTATCGGCTTGAGAGCCTGTTTCTTGTTCGGAACAGAAGGCTCACGGTTCGATGAGAATCAAGATCCCAAGTGCAACGCTGTCCCTAATGACTTTGTTCGCATTGATCGGTTTTCCAACGACTGCAATCGGACAGATTGCATTCACCGATATCGCCGCGTCGTCCGGTCTCATTTCGCAATGCGAGTACGGCGCCACGTTTCCGCAGGTCCTCGGACCGTCCGCCGTCATGATGCAACGCAACATGGGAAACGGCGCCGCGGTCGGCGATTACGACAATGATGGTGATCTCGACATCCTGTTCCTCGCCAACTGGGGGCACACGAATCGCCTGTTCCGCAATGACCTTGACGCTGGCTCGAAGTCGTTCACCGATGTGACGCAGTCGGCGGGAGTCGAACACGACGGCCTGTCTCGCGTCGCCCATTTTGCCGATCTCGATAACGACGGTTGGCTGGATCTGATTGTTCTGAACGACGACGATGGCGCCGCCGCCACATCGCCGAGTCGCGTCTATCAAAACAACGCCGACGGCACATTCAGCGACATGACGGAAGCATCCGGGTTTCGACCGATCGGGTATCTGCAATGCGGCGCCACACTGGCCGATTACGATCGGGACGGCCTGCTGGATATCTACACGACGGTCTGGGCACGCAAGTCCACGTCGCCGGTTCCTGATTTTCCCGGGGAGAATCGGTTATTCAGAAACCTCGGTGGTTTCGTATTCGAGGATGTGTCCGTTTCGACGGGCCTTTCCGGCGTCGCGATTGACTCCTTTACGCCGATCCTGCACGACTTCAACGACGACGGCTGGCCGGATCTCTTCGTCGCCGTTGACTATGCCGAGGATCTGTTCTACTGGAATAATGCCGGCGTTTTCAGTAACGCCGCCGTCGCCGTCAACATGCTGCACACGGGAAACGACATGGGCGCTGCCCTGGCGGACTTCGACGATGACGGCGATCTGGATATCTATACGACGAATATTACCGATCCCGGCGTGCCCGGCTTCGGTTATCCGACGGACGGCAATTGCTTCTACGTCAACGCAGCCGGCGCGCAGAGTGGCGCTGCCTTTGCGGATGAAGCGGCCGCGCGCGGCGTTTTCGACACATATT
>JAJDEC010000489.1 GCA_029259995.1 Phycisphaerae bacterium | reverse complement strand
CGCGCCGTCCGCCACGCCGTCAGCGCCGCTGACGATGTTGTGCGGACCGTCGAGCCACAACCATTGAACCAGATCTCCGGCCTCGATCGTCAACATTCCCGGGTTGAGAACCGGTCCCAGCCCCACTTCGACGATATGCGTTGCAATGCCGTTCGAGTCATACGATGTTCCGTCGCCGGAATAGCAACCTTCAAAGGCTTCGCAATCCACCGAATCCAGATCGCCGTCCTGATCAAAATCGCCTGGAATCCGACGCTGAATCGCACTGTCGAGCACCAACTGATCCACGTTGCTCGTCTTGAGAATCGTAAATCCCGTAACTGCATCCGTCGGTGCCAGACCGAGTTCATCCGCCGTGGCAAACACCTGAAACGTCCCGCCGCCCGTCGACACGAAGATGTCCGCCGGGCTGAGGCCCATCGCCAGCGAAGGAGAGCCGGGCGCCAACGTAAACAACACCACGGGCCCTGGCACGCCGCGATCGGGGCCGCCGAGAAATATTGTCAGACCGCTGATGTCATCCCCCGCCCCATTCGGACCGACGATCAGCCCGAGTTGATCCGCGGGGATAAAGAGCGTTTCATTCCCCGGCTGCAACGGTGACGGATCGAAGAAGATGTTCGCGGCACTGGGAACGCCGCCAAGATCGCCCAGACTCGGGCTGCCGCGCCGAAGCGAAAAGAAGATCGGTCCCGGATCCGTCGGATCCGTACCGGGGCCCGTACCGCCGGGCCCACGCGCGCCGCCGAACGCCCGCGCCCCCGACGACGAACTCGATGCCTTCGAAACGGCATCAACATTGTCCTTCATCGTGCCGCTTAGTTGCGACTTGGTCGGCGCCTTCTCCGGCTCCAGATCCATATCGACGCCGCCCGTGTCTCCCTGGTTGATCACGAGTGTATTGTTCGGGCTGAAGCTCCGCGTCAGCTCCGGGATGAGTCCGCCCGCATCGAAGTCGCGCGTCGTCATGAAAATGTCGCCCGGCGCCTGGTTCAGTATCGCCTGATTCAGGACATAGAATGGACGATTCACGGCAACAAGCCCCGGTTCCGGCGGCGTCAATCCCGCTGAAGTCCGTGACACGCTGAAAAGGATCACAAACGGATCATCCGGCAGGAACGCGCCGGCGTCCGCCGAGAGCGCGTCCAACTCATCCAGAGGCGTGATACCCATGCCGAGTGATAATCCGATGACCGTTGGCCCCGCCTTCTTGAGAATGTCCGCCTGCGTGATGCCACCCAGACCGATTGTCGGCGATGCGCCGTCGATCGAGAACTGCACGGGATCGAGCGGTACATCCGCATGCGGAATCTGTGCGATCGCACGCGATGCGATGCCGAACAGGACCATGGCCATCATGAGCACGGCCTGAACACGAGTATCGTTTCTGAAAGTCACTGGAATCATTCGCCTGTCTCCTGCCTCCATCGAAGGCGTTCGCGCACCGGTGACCCGACCACCGCGATGAACAAGAGCGAGGCATCCACGGCAGGACTGACGGATCGGGGAAGCAGGTACGCAAAGACCCCTTGCGCCCCAATTCTACCCGATACCCGACAGGAATAGGACGTTTCGGCCGACCAAACGGCCATCCCATCGTCAATTTTTGACAGGAACTTCCGGATTTATGGGATTTGCAGACCTGGGCACACCATTCTGGCGCGATGTCAATTCTTCTCCGCGCCGCTCGACGCGATCCACGGCGGCCAATCCGGATCGGCATCCATGCGACGACGAAGCATGCGCGCGAGATAGCTGTAGTCCTCGTAGTCGAAGCAGGACTCGCACTCCATGAGCGAGCGCCGGGCCGCATCGCGATCGCCGCGACTCAGCGCCACAACGCCCTCAAAAAAATATGCGGGCGCCCGAATCTCGTTCTTCTTCGCATTACGAATTGACTTCCAGGATTCCTCGCTCAACAACGCCGAGTCCGCGAGAACGCTCCAGGCACTTCGCCAATAGCCACCCTCGGCCGAACGATCAAGCCCCTCATCGAAGTCGACCATCTCCGCAGCACGGGTCAGCCCCCCCCGGGCCGCCCCCTCTTCCAGCAGGAGATACTGGAGACAGGCAAGCGACGTCACACTTCGATAGTCCGTCAGATCGGGCAGAGAATTCGAATTCAACTGACGAACGGCTGCCGACACATCCTGCTGTTCACAAGTGATCAACAGCGGCATGAGCGTGTCGTACCAGATCTTGAGTTTGTGCGTCTTCGGAACAAGCCCCTGCAAATCTCCCAGATCTTTCAATGCGACGTCAAAATCCCCCAGCCAGTAATAGTCGAGCCATCGATACTCGAGGAATTCGATTCGATCCTTGTCCGTCGAACATCGCAGGAGACCGTTGGTTCGCTCCTCTGTCGCGCGATGCAACGCCCCTGTCGCACTGGTGTCCAGCCATGAACAGAACTCGCAATCCGCGTTCTCCTTGCCAGTCTCGGCCTGCTTCTTGTGCAATGAATGAAATGCCGATCGTTCGTCGTCATTCACGAATCTTCCCAGCGGCACACTGCGATCGCTGATTGACTCCCAGAACTCCGCCCGGGCGGCGTAACCGCGTGGACTGCTCGAATCTGCCCGTACGGCATCTTCTGCACGCACAAGCGCCGTCGCGAATCGTTCCCGCGCCTTCGTCAGATTGCCCGTCGCGAGATTGATCTCCGCATTGATCCGGAATGCCAGCGAATGTAAATAGTGCGGATACGCATCTTCGGGCCGAGCCGTACTCGCCATCGTCAGGTTTCTGTCAATCGCAGCAAAATCATCGGGATTGCGCGTGTGGTACTGCGCGTTATTCTTTGCCCGACCGAGATGGAGGATTGCCTGGTAGTAGAAATCCCCGGGCGACTCCAGCTTGCGAAGGATCGACGCTTGTTCGTAGCTGTCTTCCGCGTCTTGAGGCTGTGATCGCACGATGGCCGTCGCGCGAAAGAACAACACCGTCGAACGCTTGGCCCATTCCGCTCCATTCGCCTGCCTCAGCCGGTCCGCCTTCCGTACCAGTTCATCGCATTCATCCTGTCGATCGAGCCGACGCAGGACCCACGCCATGAGATACATGCACTCGACATCGTCCGGCTGCTGCTCCATCGCGGATTTTAGAATTGACTCTGCTTCCGTCGGATTGTCGATCACGTGGCTCAGCGCCTTGGCTTTCAGGTAAAGAAGCTGATCCGAGAAGTGTTGCGACGCTTCCAAGAGAAGCTGGCGCGCCTTGTCTCCGGCTCGATAATTGTCGTACGCCAGCAGGTCGAACGCTTCCTGGACCAGATCGTTCGCCTTCCGCTGCCGCGCCGCCTCCGCCTGTTCATCCGCCCGCCGTTGCGCCGCTTCCGCCTGCACGTACCAGACAGCCCCACCGGCGATCATCACGACCACCAGCATTGCAATCGTGAACTTCGCCGGATGTCGCCGAACCCACTTGATGCCTTTCTCAATCAAACTCACGCGCCGCGCATGGATCGGCTTGTCTTCCGCAAACCGGCGCAGATCCGCCGCCAGCGCTTCGGCCGTCTGATACCTTCGATGCGGCGACTTCTCCATCGCGCGCAGACAGATCGTGTCCAGATCGATCGGTATGTGCGGATCGTGCTTCCTCGGGGACACCGGCTCGCGATCGCGCACCCGCGCGATGACCTGCTCACGACTCGTGCCCTCGAATGGCCGCTTGCCGGACAGCAACTCATACAGCGTCACGCCCAGCGAGTAGATGTCCGTCCGCGCGTCGATCCGCTCTCGATCCGCATCGACCTGCTCCGGCGACATATACGCCGGCGTACCGAGCATTTCCCCCGTCACTGTCATGTTCGGTTCGTCGAGCAATCGCGCCAGGCCGAAGTCCGTGATATGAAACTCGCCGTCCTTGCCCAACAGCAGGTTCTGCGGCTTGATGTCACGATGGATCACGTTCGATCGATGCGCGTGCTCCAGCGCATCGGCGACAGATGCGATCAACCCCGCGATCCGCCGATAGTCCGCCCGCCGCCGCGGCGTCGAACCCTCCATCCGCGTCACACCGCTCGCATCCGTCGACGTTCCGATGCCGCTCTTCGTCACGGCCCCGATTCCCGACAAAATCGCCGAGCGATCGTCCTTCATCAACCAGCCGAGGTTCGGTCCGTCAATCAACTCCATCGCATAATAGAAGTGACCGTCGGATTCACCCTGCGCGTAGACCGGAACAATATTCGTGTGATGCAGCTTCGCCGCCGCCTGCGCCTCGCGCACGAATCGACTGACGGCCGACTCCGTCTGGCAGACGCTCGCCGGCAGCACCTTCAACGCCACAACGCGATTCAGCGTGATCTGCCGCGCGCGATAGACGACGCCCATGCCGCCGCGACCGATCTCGCCCTGTATCTCGAAATCCCCGAGTTGATGCCCCGCCTCGAACGTAAACGAACGCGCCCGCTGCGCCGAATCGCTCGAACCCGACGCGCGCGACGCCTGTTGCCACGCCTTCTCCTGCCGGCGCCGCGCATGTTCGATCGCATCAATCAACTCGCGCGTCTCTCGCAGCGCACGCCGACACGTCGCGCAATTGTCGATGTGCGAACGCATCGCGTCCGTCTCTTGCGCGTCGAGCTGCCCTTCCAGATAGTCGAGAAGGCTCTCTTCGGCGGTATCGCAGTTCATCACAAAGAGGAATCGTCGAGCGAACTGAGCTTGGCGCGGAGCTCTCGCGTCGCCCTGGAAATGCGCGCCTTCGTCCCGGACAGCGTCAGACCGATCGCATCCGCGACTTCATTGCGCGACAACCCTTGAAAGAAATACAGGATCACAACTTCCCGCAGATCATCGTCCATCGCCTCGACGACTTCCTGCACGCGCCGGGCCCGATCTTCCTTCAGCGCCTTGCCTGCCGGCGTCGTTGTCGGATCCAGCGGAACCACGGCCGCTGCCCAGATTCGACTCGACGACTGCATCGCACTCAGCCGAACCTCCGGCTTCATCTTGCGAATCTCGTCGATCGATCGATTCCGCGCCACGCGATACAACCAGCCGCGCAGGCTGCCCGACGGCGCGCTCCCGCCGCCCGGTCGCAGACACTTCATCATGACTTCCTGCACGATGTCTTCCGCGAGCGCTTCGTTGTAGACCATCCGCTGGCAGAATAGAATCAGCTCCGGTGTGTAACGCTCCCGAATCTCGACAACGACAGCCTGATCGCCGTCGGCGAGGCGCTGCATCCAGACTGCGTCGCGATCTTCTGCCACTGTCGTTGGACCTTCCGGAATATTTCAGCGAACAACATCAGAATGCACCAGAAGCGGACATGTACGCGACAAGGTGCGTGCGGCGACCGGACGCCATTCGAGAGCGCATTAAGGTACCGTGACAGGGGATCGGCGGCAAATCCGCGTCGGCGCAGCGTCGACGCCGACCCGACAGGATGGCCGTCGTTCGCGTAATCTCCCAACCGAACCCGCGTCAGAATTCCAGTGCGTCTGAATCGACCGGCGCCAGATCACGAAAGAGCCGATGACAGGCGTTGCACGTCGTCAGCATCTCGTTGAGCTTTGAGCGGACAAGCCGCGGACTCGCGCCCTTCCTGGCGATGCGCTCCAACTCCCGGGACTCGTCGTGGAGAAATCCCGCCAGCTCGATGAACGAAGCGCGCTGCCCATTTGTCAGATCGAGTTCGTCCGCGAACACCGGAAGCTGCGCCGAGGACTCCGCCAGCTGATTGGCGATCGCGCCGATCGATGCGATGCGCCGGCGTTGCCCGAGCGAACTGCCCATCTCCTGTGGCAGGCGTGTCATCGACAGATCGTTAATCTCGCTCATCACGACGCGAAGTCGCACGCTGTGCCGAACATGCGATACAGGCGCCGTGTTGGACGACAGCGCTTCGATCGCTTCCGTGCGCGAATCCGACTCGCATGACAACACGCAGAGCGCCGACGCGACGGCGAATGACATGATGAATTCCCGACGCGCGACTCGTCTGAAATAGGCGTGTTTCGGTGCCATATCATGACTCCAGCAGGGGGAACTGACGGCAACAACGGAGATCCTATCACCCATTCTCGCGCGCGTCGGAAATACACGACAAAATTATACACAATCACGCATCCGAGGCGTTGACGAGCCGCCGAATGTCGATTCAATGAAACCTGTCATGCGGCAGTCGCCGCTCGCGCAATAACGCGAATGAGCCCGCGCTGCGGCAATACAACGTGTCCGCAATCGATCAAACATCCCGACGCCTCGTGCTGCTTGCCGCCCTGCTCGCGATCCACCCCGCGCTGTTCGCCCCGGAAACAACTCACGCAGAATCTCCGAGCAAGAACCACCCGCCGCTGTCGCTCGATTCCCCATACATGACCGGCGACTGGGGCGGCGCCAGAACCAAGCTCGAAGAAAACGGCCTCACGACGCAGCTCTATCTCAACTACACGACGCTCTGGAATGTCGGCGGTGGTCTCGCCCCCGGCGGCAAACCCGCCGCCAGCCTCGACCTGCTCATGCATTTCGATCTCGGCGAGATGGGCCTCGTCGAAAATGGCCGCGTCCTCGGCCACTTTCAACGCATCCTTGGCAGCGGCGTCAACCCGTGGATCGGCTCCAATTACCAGGTCGCCGACGACAACGACGGCGAAGGAAACCTCAGCGTTGCACAGCTCTATTACGAACAGGAACTGATCCAGAAGAAACTCTGGATGCGAGCCGGATTCCTCGACTATCAGACGATCGCTGACCGTAACCGATTCAGCAGTACCGAGGACAAGCAGTTCATGTCGCAGGCCCTCGACAACAATCCGCTGCTTCCGCTTGCCATCGGTCTCGGCGTCGAGATGCAATACAGACCCTGCGACTGGTTCAGCGTCATCACGGGCATCGGCGACGCGGGTGAAGCGGCCAACAACAAGCCGTTCAAGTCCGCTTTCAACGACTCGGCGGAATTCCTGTGGTACGTCGAACCCGCCATCCATCTGAGCTTCGACAATCCGCTCGGTCCCGGCAAACTCGAAGGAAACTATCGCTTCGGAATGGTCTACGACGGCCGCCATCGCCGGAAATTCCCCGAACCGCCCGCCACAATCGGTGATTGGCAGAGCGACGACGTCGGCTTCTACGTCAGCTTCGATCAGGACTTGTTCCGCGAAAACGATGTGGACGCACAAGGCATGGGCTGGTTCTTCCGCTACGGATTCCGCCACGGCGATGTCAGCCGCATCCAGAACCACTGGTCGACGGGCTTGTCCTATCTCGGCCCGATCCCGACGCGCGACAAGGACACACTCGGCATCGCCCTCTTTCAGAATGTACCGTCGCATCGATTCCAGTCCTACGTGAATCCGTGGAGCCACGAGGAAACGGTCGTCGAAGCCTATTACTCAATCCACATCGCCGACTGGCTCTACATCACGCCCGATGTGCAATACATCTCCAGCCCCGGCATCGATGACAGCATCAGCGACGCCATCATCGTCGGCGTCCGCACGCGTATCAGTTTCTAACCCGAATCGCAGGGTGGGCCGTGCCCACCATCGCGCAGCGGGCGACTCATCGTTTCTGAGTGTAGAATTCGCGCCACTGCTCTCAAGCAGTGCCGACGGCGAGAGACCGCCAGGAAAGAGAAGAGTTCTCCACTGTCCACGAAGCTACGTGGTGCGGATTTCACCTGGTGCGCGCCAACGTATCCCCCGAAGCGCACTATCGCTTCACCCACAGCGCGTCACCTTCTCACCCGCCGCGCGCCATCGTCTCGCCCGCCGCGCGCCATCGTCTCGCCCGCCGCGCGCCA
>JAJDEC010000488.1 GCA_029259995.1 Phycisphaerae bacterium | reverse complement strand
TCGATGATTGAGTCGGCTGAACAGGCGAACATGATCACGAAGGACACGGAGATCATCGAGCCGACGAGCGGGAATACGGGAATTGGTCTGGCATTCGTCTGTGCCGCGAAAGGTTACTCACTGACGCTGACGATGCCCGAGTCGATGAGTATGGAGCGGCGTATGCTGTTGAAGGCGCTGGGCGCGAATCTTGTTCTGACGCCTGCCGCCGAGGGAATGCCGGGCGCGATTCGGCGCGCCAAGGAGCTGCACGCGGAGCGGCCGGGTAGTTTCATGCCGCAGCAATTCGACAACCCGGCGAATCCGGAGGTTCATCGAAAGACGACGGCGATGGAAATCTGGAACGATACGGATGGACGGGTGGACATCCTTGTTTCCGGCATCGGAACGGGCGGAACGATCACAGGCGTGAGCGAAGTGATCAAGCAAAAGAAGCCGGGTTTCAAATCGGTGGCCGTCGAGCCGGATGAATCGCCAATTCTGACGCAGATGCGCGCGGGGGATGCAATCAAGCCCGGGCCACACAAGATTCAGGGTATCGGGGCGGGGTTTGCGCCGGCAGTCCTGAACACGGCCGTATACGACGAGATTGAGCGTGTGACGTCTGACGACGCGATGGCGTGGGCGCGGCGATCGGCCAAGGAGGAAGGCATCCTCTGCGGTATCTCATCGGGGGCTGCTTTGTGTGCGGCCGATAGAGTCGCGCGGCGATCTGAGAGTGCCGGCAAGTTGATCGTCGTCGTTTTGTCGTCGTCCGGCGAACGCTATCTAAGTACGCCGCTGTTCCAGCAGGCGAATTAAGGTGACGAACGCGAGCGGCAAATCCGACAACGTTCGATGGCATCACGGGCACGTGACGCGCGATGATCGTCGAGGCCTGATGAAACAATCCGGATGCACGATCTGGTTCACGGGTCTTCCGGCGAGCGGGAAGAGCACGATCGCATTTGCGGTCGAGCGCCTGCTTTTCGAGGCAGGCCATGCGGCCTACGTTCTCGACGGGGACAATATCCGGCACGGCTTGTGCGGGAATCTCGGATTCAGTGCCGACGATCGGGCGGAGAATATCCGCCGAATCGGTGAAGTCGCGCGATTGTTCGTCGACGCCGGGTTGATCACGCTCGCATCCTTCGTGAGTCCGTATCGAGCGGATCGGCAGCTTGTACGTTCCCTGCATGAGTCCGCGGGGATGTCTTTCATTGAAGTGTTCGTGGATACGCCGGTCGATGCATGTGAAGCTCGCGATCCGAAGGGTCTGTACAAGCAGGCTCGCGCCGGGGAGATTTCGCAGTTTACGGGCGTCAATGATCCCTATGAGCCGCCGGATGCGGCGGAGCTGGTGATTCATACCGTCGGCGCAAAGGTGGATGATTGCGCCCGTTGTGTTGTGGAGCTGCTCGGCCAGCGAGGTGTGCTCGGTGCCTAGATCGCGCCGACGTCATTCGCGGCGATCCCAGGTAAATCGATCGGAGACGACGAATCGCCCGTTGGCCTGGGCGGATCTGCACATGCATTCGAGGGCGTCTGACGGGGCATACGATCCCGCATATCTGATGCAACTTGCTTCGCTTCGCGGTCTCGCGGCTGTTGCCCTGACGGACCATGACACGATCGCCGGGCTCGACGAAGCCTCGGCCGCCGCGGCTTCCCTCGGAATGCGATTCGTCAACGGCGTCGAGCTGGATGCCGCCCATCATCGGGGCACGATGCACATATTGGGATATGATTTTGACGCTCGGGCGCCGAGTGTCGCGTCGCATATTGAGGCAGCGAAAATGGCCCGGGCTGAGCGAAATCGGCGAATGCTCATGCGTCTCGCCGAGCTTGGTGTCGTGATTGATGAGGCGGGTCTCCTGGAGCGGCGATCGCTCGATGCGATCGGGCGTCCGCATATTGCGGATCTGTTGATCCGCGCCGGGCATGTGCGCGACTTCAAGGCAGCGTTCAGGGATTACCTGGGCGAGGGGGCTGCGGCGTGGCAACCCAGTGAGAAGCGATCGTCTGCCGAATGCATATCGGCCATCAATCATGCCAATGGCGTGGCGGTCCTGGCGCATCCATTCACACTGGGTTGCGAATCGGACCTCGAACTGGAGACGATCGTCGCTCGACTCGTGTCCGAAGGACTTGGGGGCGTGGAAGTATGGCATCCGAGTCAGAATGCGAATCAGCAACAACGAATCCAAAGGATTGCGAAGCGATTCGATCTGGTCATGACGGGCGGATCCGATCTTCATTTCGTGTCTGATCATGAAAAGCGCGGCACGGGATTCGGTGTCCGAATCGACGCGCAAATTGTGGTCGATCTGCTATCTCGAAAGCGCGCGTAACTGACGGATCGTCGTGCGCGCGTTTCTTCTTTTCGGGCCGATCAAGGCAAAAAAATATCGTCCTTTTTTTTCAACGCGCTTCGAACTGGATCGTGGACGGGAATTCGCGTGTCTGTACGTAACTCACGCCACTCAAGGGTCTTAGGGTCGAGGTTCGTGATTTGGCGGGGGTTCGAGGTGGAGATTGTTCAGTTCGATTTGATTTTGCGCGACCACGCACAAGTTAACTCGACAGAGTGGCTTGCCGACGAGGCTCAACAGCCACTGGTAATGGACCATCGTGGCTTAATCGGACCGATTTCAAATTAGAGGGAATCGAAACATGGCCATGAATTCTGGCAACATCAGCAAGGCGAAGTATCAGGCGGACATCAAGCGAAAGCAGGCGTTCTTCAATCGCTGCATGCGACGCTTCAAGGTCGCCAACACGACGGGCGAGAAGACGTTCCTCAAGAACGAAGCCAAGCGCATCTGCACCGAGCTGCGACAGTGCAGCAAGAACTGGAAGAGCTTCGGCTTCGGCGGCTGCATGTGGATCACCAAGAGCTTCAACATGGTGAGCTTCGCATCGGGCGCCAAGAAGACGACGCGACCGACAGCGGCCCGCAAGACGACAAGCAACAAGACGTCGGCCCGCCGTACGGGTTCGAGCGTCCGACGCACGAGCCGCTCGAAGGCTCGAACAGGCAGCAGCCGAACGCGCTCCAGCGCTTCGCGCCGCAGCTACGTCGCCTGGTAAGCAGCGACGCAGACTTCCACGCGCTCCGGCAGTCGGGTTCGGGAGTGGAGGCTTCCCGAGTCAGCCTTGCCGGGGCAATAGCAACAAAAGCCGAGACACGATTGACGGTGGAGACCGGTCGTGGCTCGGCTTTTTGCGATTTGGGAATTCTTGACGGGGTGGGATGTGTTTGCGGCAGTGAGTGGTCAGGCAGGTGGGCCATCCTCTATGCGGATGCGCGCGACGACGCGATCAGGAATTGATCTCACCATGAACGTCGGCAATTGGATCACGCTCGTATCATCGCGCCCGCACCACGGAATTGCGTGTCATTACGCAGATTCCCAAATCGAGTGTCTCGTTAACAACGGGCGATAGATCGACGCAGCGTGGTCTGCCCATGGGGCGGCGCAGCGCGTCTCCGAGCGATCCTGAAAATTTCTTGGTTCATCACGGGTTTGCGGGGACCGTTGAAGGCGCTTGTCGACGCGGCGGCTGCATTCCACCAAGTCCCGGCAGGGACGACATCAAATTGGCCCAGCCATTTCAAGGCTGGGATTGCGACGCGCGTTTTTACGTATTGCCGTCCCGATGGGACGGCGTGAGCCAGGCGCGTGGCACGCATTCCGTCGCAACGGGACGGAAATTGGTGATTGGAACTGCCTGCCCCAGCGATGAAGAAGAATGCGCGCGTTGTGATTTGTTTCTTGCGCTAAATACAAATGGCTGCTATCGTTACACCTTTTTCGTTCCGGCAAGAACATGGAGGTTCGCGATGAGCAGCCAAGTATGGCAGGTAGTTTAC
>JAJDEC010000487.1 GCA_029259995.1 Phycisphaerae bacterium | reverse complement strand
GTGGACCTCGCGCCGAAAGTCGCTGTCGAGAATGTCGACCCGAGATCGCACGAGATGAAATCCGCCAACGTCGGCAGAGCCGTCGCCTCCTGATCGCCCTGTCCGGTATCGCCCGCTTTGCCTCAAGCGGCATGCGTGGGCAATCGCGGATCGTCTTCGGACGAATGCAGAAGAAGCCCCGTGCGATCGCCTCAAGACCGTCCCGCACGCACGTTCCCGGCCCCGATTCGACAAACCCCGCCTTTTGTCCGCCTCGTATCGCCGATTCCGCACTTCCGTCGTAGAATCCGCGATCGAAAGAGAGGACGTAGTACCTTATGAAGTTCGCACTCATTGGCCCGCCGCAATCCGGCAAGTCAACGCTGTTTTCCGCCATTACGGGACAGACCGTCGATCCATCGAACGCGATGTCGGAGCAGATCGCTTCCGTCAGCGTCCCGGATGAACGGCTCGACTTCCTGTCGGATATGTATAAGCCCAAGAAGTACACGCCCGCCAACATCGAGTTTCTCGATGTCCCGGGCGCTTCCCTCGCCGACGCCCACGGTCAGGCCGAATTCCGCAAACGCATGACATCCGTTCGCAAATGCGACGGCATCGTCATGGTCGTTCGCGCCTTTGAGTCCGATTCCGTGATTGAATATCGCGATCGCGTCAATGCGAAAGCCGATCTCGACGAGCTCTTCACGGAACTCCTGTTCGCCGATCTCGAGCAGGTCGTCGCGCGAATCGAGAAGCTGGAAAAATCGTCGCAGAAACCCTCCAAGACGCGCGAACAGGAACTTCGCGAACTCGCCATGATGACGCGCGTTCGGGAAGCCCTCGAAAGCGAGGCCCCCGTCTCCAGTGCCATTCAGAACGAAGACGAGCGCCGGATCGCCGGCAGCTTCGGCTTCCTCACACTCAAACCCGTCATGGTCGTCATCAACGTCGGCGAAGACAAGATCGCCGCCGATCCGCCCTTCGAGCATTCCCACGCCCTGGCCACAATCGCCATGGCTGCCGAAATCGAAGCCGAAATCGCGCAGCTCGAGCCCGACGATCGCAAGACATTCCTTGAGGATCTCGGCCTGTCGGCCCCCGCACGCACGCGGCTCATCCGAACCGCCTACAACGCCGTCGGGTTGACGTCGTTTCTGACGGCGGGCGAGGACGAGGTCCGCGCCTGGACCATCAAGGCCGGGACCGAAGCCGTCGAAGCCGCAGGCAAGATCCACAGCGATATCCAGCGCGGGTTCATCCGCGCCGAAGTCGTGGCGTTTGACGACCTGAAGAAGGCCGGCGACATGCGCGGCGCCAAAAGCGCCAATGCCGTCCGGCTCGAGCCGAAGCACTACATCGTCAAGGATGGAGACATCATCAATTTCAGATTCAACGTCTGAACCATTCTGCACTGGGCCGAATGACCACTACGAAACGACCAACGCGACGTGATCAACGGCAACACATGGTTTGAGAAGTTTCTCGCGCGATCCGATCGTCTGTTCGTTCTGACGTTCGTCGGTCTGATCGTCCTGGGCACGATTCTGCTCGCCCTTCCGATCGCGGGCACACACGGCAGCATCGGCATTCTCAACGCGCTCTTTACGTCCACCTCTGCGGTCTGTGTCACCGGCCTGACAGTCGTCGATACAACCCATGATCTGACGCGTTTCGGGCAGGTTGTCGTCCTCGGGCTGATCCAGCTTGGCGGCCTCGGCATCATGACCTTCGCCGCGCTGGCGACGCAATTGTTCATGGGCCGCATCTCCCTGCGATCACAGCAGTCCATCGGCGATACGTTTTACCAGGGCATGGCGGCGACGAAGATTCGTCGTGATCTTGGCCGAATCGTTCTCATTACCGTCATCACGGAGGCCGTCGGCGCCGTCGTCCTGTTCCCGGCCTTCGCCGAGCCCGCCGCGCACTGCGACACACCCGCATTTCACGCGACGTTTCACTCGATCTCCGCGTTCTGCAACGCCGGCTTCGCGCTGCAGACCGACAGTCTCATCTCATTCGCGGCGCATCCCGTCATGATGCCGACGATCATGGCCCTCATCATCCTCGGCGGACTGGGGCACGGCGTCATGCTCGAATCCGTCTCCCGCCTGTGGCGGGCCGTACGCGCTCGAAAACAGAAAACCCTCAAATGGTCGCTCAACACGCGCATCGTCGTTCTGACGTCCATCGCGCTCATCATCGTCGGCACGATCACGCTCGCCCCGCTTCATGGAATCACGTCGGATCACAGCCTGGGGCAGACATGCGTCAACGCACTCTTTCAATCAGTCACGACTCGCACTGCGGGGTTCAACTCGATCGATCTCACGACGCTTCCGATGACCGCCGTGCTGATCATGTGCGTCTTGATGTTCATCGGCGGTTCGCCCGGTTCCTGCGCCGGCGGCGCGAAGACAACGACGATTGTCACATGGTTCGCGCAACTCTACGCCTGGCTCCGCGGCCGAAAAGATGTCACGCTGTTCGGTAGGCGGCTGGCGCCGAATACCGTCGCCAAGGCGGCCGTCATCATCGGGCTCGGCGTCATCTGGATCGCGTCCGGCACGATGCTGCTGACGCTGTTTGAACAGGGCAACAAGGACATGTCGATCGAATCGTTGTTCTTTGAACAGATTTCGGCCTTCGGCACTGTCGGTCTCTCGCTCGGCATCACGCCCGAACTCACGCCGGCGAGCGAATTCTGGATCATTCTCTCCATGTTCGTCGGTCGCGTCGGACCGCTGACGTTTGCCGTCGTGATTTATGAAAGCGACACGATCGCAGTTCGATATCCCGAAGAATCGATCATGGTCGGATAGGAGCACTTTCGATGAAACAAGTCACGGTCATCGGCCTCGGACAATTCGGATCGCATCTCGCCAAACAACTCGCCGGCCCTCCGCTGAATTGCGAGGTCCTGGCCGTGGATTCCAGCGAGCGCCGCGTCGCCGAGATCCGCGATCACGTCCATCAGGCCGTCATCTGCGATGCACGAGATATCAACGCGCTCAGGTCGATCGTCTCCGCTGACTGTGATGAAGCCATTGTCAGCCTCGGAGAAAGCATGGAGCCCAGCATCCTCTGCACGCTGCATCTCCATCAGATCGGCATCAAGAAGATTCGCTGCAAGGCCGTCAGCGAGGACCATGCCCTCATTCTCCGCTCCATTGGTGCCCACGAAATCATCTTCCCCGAACGCGAAACCGCCGAACGCACCGCACGCCGTGTTGCCTATCCGGCCCTGGTCGACTACTTCCCGTTTGGCGAAGACCATCGGATCATGGAAATCCAACTCCCCAAGAGCCTTGACGGAAAAAAACTCGCGGAAACCAGGCTGCGATCGGAATATCATCTGCTCGTCCTCGCGACGCGCCGGTCGGACACCGGCGAATTCCGCTTCATTCCTGGCGCCGACGATGTTGTGCGAGAAGGGGACATCCTCATCGTGCTCGGCGAGGAAGTGCATCTCGCCCGGCTGCTGGCACTCGGCTAATCTGGATTGACGCATCTGCATGGAGGACGCCAACACCAAGGGACAACTGGAAAACGCCGCCCGCCTGGATGACGAAGGCGTTCAGCGCATTCTGATCTCGCACATCGGCGCCGAAGTCATGCGCGGCGCCGCCGCGTCCGTCGCACTGATTCTCCCCTTTATCGCCCGTCGGCATTTTTCCGCGTCGAACGAGCAGATGTTCATCCTGACCGCGTCCATGCCGGTCATGCAGTTCTTCACGATCTACTGGCATCGCATCTTTCAATGCGTATCGGCGCGAAAATATCTCACGATCATCGGCATCACGATGGCGATCCCGCTGCTCATCATGTCGCAGATGACGATGCTGAATCCGATCATCGTCCTTTGGCTTGTGGCGGCGTTCGGCGGGGCAGGCGGCGGCGGCGCGATGACGCCCGTCATGGCGAGCATCCTTCGCACCTGTTATCCCGAAAGCCTGCGCGGCCGCGCCTTCGGACTCGTCGGCGCGTTCAGAACCGGCGGCGTTCTGGTCGGCGGACTCTCCATCGGCTACTGGTCGGAAGTCGATCACACGGCCTATCGCTACTACCTGCCGATCGCGGCCGGCCTCATCGTCTGCGCCTTGATACTCTACGCCCGAATCGCCCCGATTCGAGTACGCACGGGCACGCTCAAAGAGGCACTCTCGCAATGGTGGAAGCCGATCACGGAATCCCTCATCGTCATCCGCGACGATCGGAATTTCCGCGCCTACGAAGCCGCCTACATGCTCTACGGCGTCGGCTGGATGATCTCCATGGCCCTGCTGCCGCTGATCGGCAATGATGAGTTGAAGCTGACCGACAAGGAGTACTCGCTTGCCACGATCGTCGCATGGCAGGCCATGATGATTCTGATGCTCTTCCCCGCCGGTCGCATTTCCGATCGCTTCGGAACCGTCAAAATGGTGAGCATCGCCTTTCTGATCCTGACGATATACCCGTTGATGCTGACGTGGGCGTCCTCATTCGAAACCCTCATCGCCGCGACGATTGTCTACTCCATCGGGATGGTCGGCGTGCATCTCGGCTGGACCCTGGGGCCCGTTTACTTTGCTCCGAATTCCGAGCAGGCTCCGCGTTATCTCGCCGTCCATGCGACACTTGTCGGCGTACGCGGCATCGTCTTTCAGGGGTTCGGCGTCCTGCTCTACACGATCACCGGCGGCTCTCTGATCCCCCTCGTCATCGCCTCATTCGGATTCCTTGCCGCCTCCATCCAGATGCATCGACTCGGTCGCAGGCTCGCACGTGACGAGCGGCAAAGTGCCGCCGTGCAAAGATGAAGCACAATGCCGCGGGATAAAAGAAAGGTTCATCACGGATTTGCGGGGACCATTGACGGCTTCTGCCGACGCGGCGGCTGCATTCCACAAAGTCCCGGCAGGGACGACGTGAAAATAGCCCAGCCTTTGAAGGCTGGGGTTGCGACGAACATTTTCCTGCGCAATGC
>JAJDEC010000486.1 GCA_029259995.1 Phycisphaerae bacterium | reverse complement strand
GGGATTCGGCAGTATGCCGAGCCGTGCAGTTCACAAATTCAGACTGAATCGATCGGGCCAGTTCGATCTATGCCATTTGCCTGTCCGCATGTGCTCGATGCATTTACTGGTACCCACGTGCGCATCGAAACGTCCACTCGCATTTGGCCCCGATCACGATTCGGTTGTCATGCATGCGAGTGTATTCCGCCTGTACTGGACCTGTTTCTCTCTCGTGAAAGGAGAAAACTCATGCAACGTCAATTGACTCTGATGTGTTTCGCCATCGCTTCGTTCATTCTTCCCGCCGTTGTGGCGGCACAGGACTACACGATAGATCCCATGTCGAATGAGAAGATCACCAATCTATGGGATCCGGCCGACATCATTTTCAAGCCCGGCCTTCCGCCGATCCGCGTCGCATGCAGACAGAACCTGGGGCTCATGCCGGGCGGAAACATCGATGCATTCAGCTACGGCGTCGATCCTGTTTTGACCGAGAATCCCCTGGCGACATCCGTCATCTGTTTCTCCGTCACGCGTCAGAGTACCGGCGTGTTATCGACTGTCGTCGATACGCAGGCGATGATCAGCGGCAATGGCGCCGCCGGCGATCAGTTCGTGCTCCGGATTAACGGCGCAGGTATTGTGCAAGGGCGGACGCTTCGTTCGGATGCGACGGCGCATGGTCTGACGCCGCGGCCCAACGGAGCCGGCCCCATGGAATCCGAACTCGACGGCCATTCGAATATGAGAATGATGCCGATTCCGGGAAGGAAGGCCTCGCCCGGAATCGCATTCTCCGTCGACCAGCCAACAGCCATGACGGAAGGCGTTCATCAGGCCGATATTCTCTATCGCGATCCGGCGATTATCGCACCGCCGCCGCCGCCGGGCTGTTTCATTAATCCGCCGGCCGCCTATCGCATCTTCGCCACTCGGGCCCAACTGGGACTCCTGGAAGGCGACAATATCAACGCGCTGGCGATGTGGGACATCAATGCCCCGGGCACGCTCAGCACCGGTGATGTTATCTATGTGTCGCTGGACACAGGCTCCACGACACTCACGAACCTCGGCGCGAAACCGTCGTCGATGATTCGCGTCTTTCCCACGCCGATCATGGAGGTCATTACACCGGAGGATTTCGGCCTTAAGGATTCCGATGACATTGACGCGCTGACGCTGGGTGATCCCGAACCCTGTTTCGGCGACGTCAACTGGGACGGCGAGATCGACATCAACGACGTCGCGCCTTTTGCGACGGCGCTTGCCGATCAGCTTGCGTTCGTAACGGCCAATCCGACGTGCTCGACGGAACCGGCGGATATGACCGGCGACTGGCAGCTAGACGGCAGTGATCTGGATGCGTTTATTCAGGCCGTGTTGCTGGGCGAGACCTGTGATTGACGGTGTATTGCCGGATGCGTTTGTTCTTTTGGGTGCGGGACTGTGGAGTTTTGGATTTATCGCGACGAATGGAGCGGTAGAGAAATGAAGGGAGTGCGATCCGGAAGCGGGTCGCACTTTTCCTGTTAGACATTGAACAGGGGCGGCAGGCGAACAGAGCGTCGCGACAGGCAACGCCGCGACTTCAAACAGCCGATCCCCGCCCAACACACTTGGGCGCCGGCCATCAGCAGTGCTCCGCACGATGCCCTTCATCGGCGTGAACCTACCCATCGGAGTGGAAATTACGCTTCGAATCTACAAAGTATGCCACGAAGCCGACATACGTATGGCATTTGACTTCGTGGCCAGAATTCCTGGCCTCCACCATAATGCTCGCTTGGAAGCTCAGCAGACAAGCACGCGACACGAGTAGCGATGCGGTTAGTCCTGTTCGTAACCCGTCTTTTTGTGCAGTACCTCTAATGACCACGCATTATGTCGTAAAATCGATCAGGGATCCTGTTCATGGTTTTCTGTATCTGACGCCTATTGAGCAGGTACTCGTTGACCAGCCAGAGTTTCAGCGACTTAGATTTGTCCTGCAGCAGTCCACGGCGTACCAGACTTTTCCAAGCAATACGACGAATCGTTTTGCACATTCCTGTGGTGCCGCCCATCTCTCAGGCCAGATGTTCCTATGCGCTCTCACCAATGCTTCGGCAGAAGACTGCGCTGCGTTTCGCGAAGACACGCTAAAGCTGATCTCGACCGTATCTGCCGCAACAATGACGCCCATCAAGCCCGAAGCGTTTGAGCTGCAAATCGAGAACCTGATCGGCGATCCGTGTCTCTTTCTCTCGTACCCGCCTGTGGAATGCCTACCCCGCCGCATTCCCGACGATTTTCGCTCGGCGGTTGCAATACTCTGGCAATCAGTTCGCCTGGCCACACTCGTTCATGATCTGGGCCATCTCCCCATGAGCCATCTCTTCGAGGATGCGATTGGGCAATTCGACCCAAACCACAAGGTGCTTGGCACTGTCAGAAAACACATCAATAAGCTGTTTCAGGAGTACCAGGAACCCTTGCGTGATTCTTGGGGAGACCTTCTGGATGCGGACGCAGCCATCCACGAAATGATCGGATGCATGTTATTCCACAGTTTCCTGCCTACTGCGGAAGTTTTCAGTAACGAAGAGAACCGCCTCTTTCGTCTCGTGTCCTGGATCGCGAAGATCGTCGTGCAGATCAAACCTTCGCATATTCTGCCAAACACTCCCGAAGAGAAAGCAGGTGCACGTGTACTGAGATTCCTGCATTCCATTATCGCTGGCGAAATCGACGCCGACCGCCTGGACTACTCGGTTCGAGATCCATTGGCCTCAAGCAGTGAATTCGGGAACATCAACTTGCGGCGCCTCGTACGCGGCCAAGTCGTCGTAAGATTCAATAATGAGTATCGGTTGGCAATGGATCGACGCGCTGTCATCGACATCGAGTCCTTTTTCATTCAGCGGTACTTCGCATTCCGTACGATCGTGTCAGACCACAACGTGTCGCGTTCGGAAACCATCATTCGACAAGTTATTGAGGATCTTGTGATTGAGTCTGCGAATCCAGCTTCGCTCATTCAGGATGTCGTAGGAATCGGAAATTACGACTTCTGGCACAAGGACGCTCAAGGAAATGGGTGCCTCGGTCCGCTTTCCGTTGACCCCAAGATCATCGGGCGTTTCGACGACACGTGGCTACGCTCTCTGCTCTACAGTGTCTGGCGCACGCTGACGGAGGTAGAGCAAGGTGGGCGAGAGCTCACCGTCATACAGGCCCGACTGAGAAACCTGATCGACATAACACTCCATCGAAAGATCTTGGAATGCTGGACACTCGCAAAGACCGACGTTGATTCATTTGATTTGATGCGCGAAGTGGAGACCGCACTCATTGCGCGGGGGAAACTGAAGGCGGGCGAGGGAAACCTTGACATCGAGATCCAGGCAAGAAGCCTCGTCGAAGCCGTCTTTTGTACAGACGCCTGCAAACGCACGGTTCAGGAATGTATCGATGAGGAGCTCGGCCGCGCAAAAGTCGATCCGGGAGGGCTGTACGCACTTGTAAACTACGAGCATCTCAAATTCCCCAAAGACGTCGATTCGGACGACTACGCGATACTTGTTCGCGGTGAGGCAACGGATAATCTCAGACCGCTTGGGGCGGTCTCACCTTTGCTCTCCGCGATATCCCAGGAAGTGAATGGACCCGGCGGAATACCACGGCTCCGAATTTTTCTTGTTGGCGCGAGGATTCGGAAGCTCCGCGAGACGACTGATCAGTTCGCCTTCACCGAACTTCGGCAGAAATGTGTAGAAGCACTGGCGACTGCAGCACTGGAAACTGAGGCACTGACAAAGGACTAGTCACGCGTTAAACAGCGATTAAGTATTAACTTACGCCAGCGCCTCGATGTGCGTTCGAGCCAACTTGGCCTGGCAGAAGGCAAGCGTGAAATCTCGGGGTGCCTCGTCTTGTCACACGTAAAGGAAATCCGATAATAGCCCACATACCATCTTGCAATGGAGTCGTGTAATGGACGCAGTATCGATCGCCGAATACGAAGACATGGATGCAAAACAGCCCTCGATCATTCAAGTCTTGAGAGCAATGATCAAAGGCCCCAAGTCCTTGCTGGAGATCCGGGGAATCGTCGAGATGAATGAGATTCGGCGTTCATGGGGAGGCGGTGTTGATCTGCTAGAGGTCCTCAGACTCCTCAGTATGCTTCGTCTTATTCATCGCAGTCGAGGAAAATACGAGCTGACGCATCTTGGAGCATCGAAATTGAAATCAGGTCGTTAGCCGCCTTGCAAGAAGCAAATGCTCGCATTGCGACGTGCCTCTCCGCAACACGTCAATTCACGGCGCGGGACACATCCAATCCCATATACATCGCGATTGGTCCGGTCGGCAACATTGATCTTGATGTGATCAACAGATCCTTTCCGGGACAACGCAATTCAGTTCTGCCGATCAATGAAGAAATCTCACGATGCGGGCACCCGCCTCGTAGGGATCGGACCTTGCGCAGGGTAGATTGAGTCCTGCGCTCAACGGGGATTCTACGATTTCACCACCGGCAGCGGCAGACTCCCATCCGCCCGCGGCAGTGGATCCGGCGGCGCAATCGTCACACCGCCGCGCGTGAGTTGGGCTTCGCCGCGTTCGACGCGTTCGGCGAAGGCGACGGATTCTTCGTACAACGCATCGAGCATTTCGGCCTCGTCGACCGTGCGCGTCTGTTCGCCCTGGACGTAGATGATGCCTTTGCCCTTGCCCGCAAAGACGGCGACATCCGCCCCTTCCGCCTCGCCGGGGCCATTCACAACACACCCCATGACGGCGACCTTGACCGGCGTCTTGATCGTCCGCAGTTTCTCGCGGACTTTCTGCACGAGGGAAATCAGATCGACTTCGATGCGGCCGCAGGTTGGGCAGGCGATGAGTTCGGGTTCGATTCTGGGGCGCAGGCCGAGGCAGTTGAGCATTTCTTTTGCGTCTTCGACTTCATAGACGGGATCGCTCGCATAACTGATTCGCACGGTATCCCCAATGCCATTGGCCAGAAGTGTGCCGAGAGCGGTCACGCTTCTGATGCAGCCCGTCTCCTTGGGCCCTGCGTGCGTAACGCCAAGGTGGAGCGGGTAGTCGTATTTCTGGCTGATCGCCGTGTACGCCATGATGCAGATGCGCGGATCGATGCTTTTGGCGCTGATGACGACGTCGTGGAAGTCATTCTCTTCGAAGATGCGCAGGTAGTCGGCGAGTTTGTCCATCATGATGCCGACGAGCTGGGCTTCGTAATTCGTCTTCAGCTTTTCCTTTTCGCTGGCGCGCTTCCCTTTGTCCTTGCGTTCGACAATGCCGCCTTCGTTGACACCGACACGGATGGGGATGCCGCGTTCCTTGCAGGCGGCGATAACGCGATCCACCTGTTTGCGATCCTGGATGTTGCCGGGATTGAGGCGGATCTTGTGGACGCCGGCCTCGATGGATTCCATCGCGCGCTGAAAGTGAAAGTGCACGTCCGCCACGATCGGCACGCTGACCTGCGGGAGGATGTGCTTCAGCGCCTCGGTATCCTGCGGATCTGGGACGGCGACACGGACGATATCGGCGCCGGCCTGCGCGAGGGCGTTGATCTGCGCGACGGTCGCATCGATGTCATAGGTATAGGTACTCGTCATCGACTGGATCGAAACGGGCGCGTCGCCGCCGATGGGGACGGGACCGACTTTCATTTGGCGCGTTTTGCGGCGTGGTTGCATGAATGCGTGTTCCTCAATGCGAAGGCTGTTGGGGCGGCGCAACGGCACACTCGACTTCGGCACTGCTCACAGAGCAGTGGCACCCGGCAGATTCGTTGTCGCCGAACGTGTTGGGCCGATGCCCCGACCTACGGGGGCACTTGGTTCTACGTGGGTATTGTAGAGGGGGATCGGCCGGCGACGAAATCCGCGGCCAGTTCTCGTCACACATAGGGCTTTCGCATTCTTCCCGGCACGCTGAAGGCGTGCAACAGGGGAGCCCAGGGCAAGTGCAGCCCGCGAAGCGGGCAATCGCAGCCCTGGGAACTGACCAAGATTACGAACCGAGCCCTGAAAGGGTGTTACGAACACCGCGTTCACGGCCTGCGACACCCCGGCTTTCCTGCGTCACGCTTTCATCGTGCGACATCCGCCGACGGATGTCGAGTGCTTGGCGATTGCGCCTGCCGCGATTGACGAAGAAACGGCGCGGCCGCATTCGGGGCAGCGGCCGGACTGGTTACCGATGAGCAGGTAGCCGCAGTTGCAGCGCGATCGGTCATTCAATCGCCGGCGAACGCGGCGGAAATGAAGAACGTTCAGGCCAATTAATGACCCCAATATCCAGCAGAAAGGGATCGTGAAAACGTGGCGACCGATCGGGGCGGCGTATCGGGGGTAACCGCTGCCGACGAGGTTGCGAGCGACTTGCGGGGGCGTGAGGGGCCGTCGACCGACGGCGGGATTCCAGCCGCCTCAGTAGGGCGCGCGCTTCCAGGCCTCGCAGGCGATCGTCAGGTCGCCGTTGTTGATGATGATGGCGTAGCCGCGCGCAGGGCTGGCGCCGCCGTTGTTCGTGATGATGGCCAGATTCGACTTGTAGAAGTGCCCAAGCGTGCCGAAACCAGCCGCGGCGAGCGCAAGGAGACCGAGGGCGCTGATCGTGATGTGGTGAAACTTCATGCGGGTTAGACTCTCGATCTGGAGAGGTGGTTCCCGGTTTCTTGAACGACGTTACGAAGCCAATCAGCGCGGTTGCGGGCGGCGTCGGGGCAGACCTGAGTTGCCGGCGCTGCGGATACAACCTGCGATCGCTCGCGGTCGACAGGACATGCCCCGAATGCGATCTGCCGATAGAACTGTCGGCGAAGGGCGAATCGCTTCCGGATGCAAATCCTCATTGGCTGCTCAACCTGGTTGCTGGATTATGGACAATTGCCGTCGGTTCGGGGTTGGCACTTTTGCAGAATGCATGGACTCGCTGGACTCCGTGGGGCATGCCAATCGCGGTCAACCTCGGATTCAGTTTACTGGCGAATTTTTTGGTGTGCTGTGGAATACTGATCTTCTCATGCGCAGAGCCGGGTGAATTTGCTCGCACACCAATCACGAGATTCCGGAAACGCCTTCGTTGGATCGTCGTCATTTTGCTCGCTATCCACGCCGGCTGCGTCGCCGCCTTCGGTCTTATTGGCCCGTATCATGCCGTAACGATGAGCGCCACGCTTGCATTACTCGGTCTGAGGATTCCTTTCGCAGTCTACGCATACGGTTATCTGATTGTCATTGCAAATCGAATCCCGGATTGGTTCTGCGCAACTGCGGCAAAGTCGCTCAGAATCATCTTCCTGTTTCAGATGCTGGTTCAGATTGGCACGTTCCTCGTGCTCATCTGGCCCGGCTCGGGAACCGCCTTCTACCCCGGATACAACTTTCTTTGGAATATTTATGGCACCACATACATCGTAGAAGCGTTAGTTTCGCTGATGCTGATCGTGGTGTCGATTCGCATGGCCTACAAGATCCAGCGGGCAAGGCGCCGCGCGCTAGCGACGTGGAAGGCGTCTCTGGTTCAGTCGGGATCGTGATGATTCGTTGGCAGTTGCAGGAAGGGAATTCTGCGGAGGGGGAGGTGTGAAATGGGAATCTCGTACCAGCGGTTGCGCGTGAATTCTCTTGTAACGCCCTTTCAGGGCTTTTTACTTCGTGATGACAGATGTCCCGGGGTTGCGCTTTGACCGCGTTCGCGGTCTGCGCTGACCCCGGGCTATCCTGTGTCACGCCTTCAGCGTGGGGGCGGGCGGTGGTATCACGGATTCAGCGTGAGAGCGGGCGGCGGTATCACGGGTTCAGCGCGAGGCGGATGATTGAATACTCCACCGAAGCTCATCATCAGCGATCAGTGCATTGACGAGCGCGGCGCTGTCAAGCCACTCGAGACTATGCGTGCATCCATCCGGGGTTGCGAAAATGACAAAGCGGTCGTCAAACCACGCGTTGTCTGGAAGCGCTTCAACAAAGATAAGGAATAGTTCGTTCGATTCGGCATCAATCGGCCGATAGATTGGGCGATGGTCGGGCGACACGGGAATAATCGCTCTACGGAGGGACTCCCAGTCGTTGTTAATTCGTTCGATTTCCGCAAGCGTTGGGGATTTCATCCCTTTTTCGAAACAACAGAGATAGTAGGCACGACCATACGCGCCGAAGGCATAGTAACGATTCATCTTTTGGGGCAGATAGAATTCAAATACGACAATCGCCGCCACGATGAGCATCACGAACGCGATGGCGAGTACCCAGATGATTCGACGCACAAATCTGCGGGGCGTGGTGTTTCGGAGCTTCGTGTCCATCGGCGATCACCTACGGAAAAAAAAACGCTGAGGTTTGCCGGGTCTTTCGCGTTGGTCTGCTGAGGCGATCGGAATACACGTCGAGATTCGAATCTGCTGCCGGGACTCCACGATCGCATTGCGGGCCGTTTCGGATGAAAGTCGCGGGCAACACACTCGCATCCCGACGATGGGTGTCAACATGGCACGTGACAGGGAATTCCCCAAGCAGTTACGCACAAGTCTTCGTGTAACGCCCTTTCAGGGCTATTCCCTCACGACGCTCGAGGACCTGGGGTTGCGCTCGGGCCGCGTTCGCGGCCTTCGCTTCACCCCAGGCTGTCGTATCTCACGCTTTCCGCGTTAGGAGAGTGCGGCCAGAATTGGGCGTCGGCGTTGGATTACTTCTCTATCGCAACCGTCAGATTCTCATTCCCATCCCGCGTGATCAGAACATTGTCCTCAATGCGCACGCCGCCGATGTCGAGGGCGCCGTAGACTTTTGTCCAGTCGATGCAGTCGGCGAACTTCTCGCGGCGGTCGTCATCCTTCAGTAGTGCCGGAATGAAATACAACCCGGGCTCAATCGTCACAACGTATCCCGGTTGCAGCGGCAGATCGATGCGGAGGGCGCTCAATCCGAAGCGCGTGCTGCGCTCGCGGCCGGGCAGGTAACCGCTGGCGTCGCGGACGCCGAGGCCGACGAGATGGCCGAGGCCATGCGGGAAGAACAGCGCGTGGGCATCGCGTTCGATCAGGTTGTCGACGTCGCCTTTGAGTATTCCCAACGCGACGAGGCCTTCGGCGAGATCGCGGGCGGCTGCCAGGTGGATGTCGCGGAATTCGGCGCCGGGCTTGCAGCGCTCGACGCCATTCTTCTGCGCATTCAGCACGACGTCGTATAAGTCCTTCCGAAATCCGTCGAGTTTGCCTTTCGCGCCGAATGTTCTCGTCACGTCGGCCGTGTAGCCGTCGATCTCGGCACCGGCATCGATCAGGACGAGATCATCCTCGCCAACGACGCGATCGCTCGGGGTGAAATGCAGCACGGCGGCATTCGTCCCGGCGCCGACGATCGTGCTGTAGCCCGTGCGCGTACCGCCGTGGCGGAAGAATTCGGCTTCGAGCTCGATCTGGATCTGGCGCTCAGAAATACCCGGGCGGATCACTTCGCCGACGCGCATGAAGCCGGCGACAGTCGCGGCGACGGCGCGGCGGATGCGTTCAATCTCGACGGCATCTTTGGGGCGACGGGTGTGGAAATAGGTCACGCGGACTGCGTCGGTCAGGGCGGCGTCGCCGGGGATACGGGGCAGTGTCGCACCGAGGTTGGCGATGGGGCTGCCCTTCCGCGCGTCGAGCCAGGCGGCGAATTCCGTCATGGGGCGGAGATCGTTCGCCCATTCGACGGGCTCCCGCCCCTCCCAGACGCGCTCGGGCTCTTCGACGGGCGGCCGGAATTCGCACCAACCTGATTTCGGATCAAACGCAACGATACAGCCGGGTTCGTCGTGATCGGCGATGTAGCGATACTCCGTATGCGGCAGAAAGGGCAGGCACTGATCGGCCCCGCCGGGGACGGGGATCAGTTCGCCCGAAGCGATAAGAACGATCTGGTTTGTCAGGTTCCAGTCAGCGGCAACGCGGGCTCGCCGATCTTCGATGTATTGTTGCATGAATACACTCCGATTCCGTTAGAATTCGATTCGCGTCGCGATTGTAACTGAAGCGATGCGGATGGCTGGCGGCTGGCGGCAGTTTTTGCCGATGGGAAAATGGGGACTGCTGCTTGACGAAGGGGACCCTGCCGAGACACTCGGTCGCGTTCGGCCGGACGTCGAACGCAAGCGGATTTTCGTTGATACGTGCGGGCGAGACACGCCCGCTTTCCTTTTGCACGGATGCACTGATGACAAAGATGAGTTCTTACCTGGTTTCGGTTTCGCTTGAATCCGTTCGTCGGACGTCACGATTTGTGCGGGCGGGACGCCCACACTCCCCTCGGCGAGTCGGGGCGATCGCGATCTGCTCGCTGGCACTCATGTCGGCGGCGTGCGTCGATCCGAATCCGGGGCCAAGCGTGGAACGGCCGAAG
>JAJDEC010000485.1 GCA_029259995.1 Phycisphaerae bacterium | reverse complement strand
CATCCCGCTCGGCGAGCGGGCAATTCGGGTCTTGCCCGGCGGACGCCCTCCTGACGACGAGCAGATTGACAACCTGCGAATCCGGCGCGTCGTCGTTCCCTCTCCACAAGGCCTTCGGCGATTTCTTCCGTCTTTCTATCGCGAACAGGCGAAGCGACTCGTCGAACGCGCTGCCGGCGAATCCCCCGACATTCTTTACGGCCATAACCCCCTCACGTGTGCAATCGCGAGCCAGTGCTTTCACGAACGGAATCCGAATGTCCCGTTCATCTATGAAGCCCACGGCATCATGCGTGATTTTTCAAACGTCGGCCCCGGCCATCCGCTCAGCGCCATTCGCGACGATCTCACACGCCGAATGCTCGGCCGTTTCGAACGACGCGTCTTCTCACATGTCGATACAGCCATCGCCCAGACCCACGCGGCCAAACGTCGAATCGCGGAACTCTATCAACTCAGAAACGATCAGATCGAAGTGATCCACAACGGCGTCGACCTCGATCGGTTTTCACCCGACGAGTGGCGCGATACCCGCACAACCATTCGTCGCGATCGACAATGGAACGACAAAACCATCGTGTTCTATGCCGGATATCTTGATGAAGTCAACGGCATCGCCGCGCTCCTCGATGCCGCCTGCACACTCCCGGCGGAATCTGCAAAGTGCATCAAGATCGTCATCGCCGGCAAGGGCCCGCGTGAACAGGATGTGGTTCGAGCCGCCGAAACGCACCCGGATCGCGTCGAATTCCTTGGCTCGTTGCCGCACGATGCCATGCCCGGATACTACGCCGCGACGGATGTATTCGTGATCCCGCGCCCTCCGTATCGGCCTGCCGAAACGCTCCTGCCGATGAAACTGCTCGAAGCCATGGCCATGGAGAAACGCGTACTCGTCAGCAGTGTCGCGGGGATGACCGACGTCGTCCGCCACGGAGAGAACGGTCTCGTTTTTCCAAAAGACAAACCCGGCGAGCTGCGCGATCGACTCGTGGAATGCGTCCGACATGAGCCATCAGACACATCGCTGGGGCAGCGCGCCCGCGAAACCGTCATGTCGCGATTCTCCTGGAGCGAATCTCGAAAGCAACTCGCGTCTCTCTACCAACGTTGCGCCGACGCAACACAATGAGCCGCCTCCGCCGCTACGCGACATCGCCTGTTCTTCGAAACAAGACCACGATCTTGTCCCAGTCTTCCACGCGCCAGAACTTCGCGGCCCAAATCGACTTCAGCCGCAACCAATTCCTGTAGAGCAAGCGCAACGGCGGCGTCGGATGATAACGGCGCCGATCAAAAATATATGCCAACGGCCGATACGACTCGATACAAAACCCATGCCGCTCGCCGATGATCCCCAGCGCCCTCAGATTCAACATCGCATGAAAACCCCCAAGCCGCTCTGCGTACGATATCGTACCGTCGTAGTAGCGTGACGTGCCCTGGTTGAGCTTGATCATCAAGTGACCGCCCGGTTTCAGAAGACGGAAAATCGTCGACATGCACCCATTCCAGTCTCGCCAATACCCCGTCGACTCAATGGCCGTGATGAGATCAAAGGATGCGTCGCACAAGTCGGCCGGCATCTCGTCGGGTATGCGCCCGGCATAGACCCGCAGGCCCTGTTGTCGACAGAAGGTCGCCATCTCCCCCTGCATTTCAATCCCGATTGGTTCCCCCCCTTTCTCGCGAACGAACGCCAGAAATCTCCCGTCGAAACATCCGATGTCAAGCACACGGCACCCCGGAATCAGAATACGGCGCAACATCTTGTCGTAGACGCCGTCGACAAACGCCTGCGGATCATATCCTTCAAAACCGCGAATCGCCGTCTCTGCCGGAATCGACATCGCGCCCGACGCCGCCCCCGGGACCGTCAGATTGTAGACCGTCTCGCAACGCGGGCAGATCGCAATCGGCGCATGTTCCACCTGATGTGCCGGCCGCCGCATCGTCGAACTCTGACATATCTCGCATTCACTCAACAGTCGCCTCCGCCGGATTCTCCGGCTCGTCGGTACTCAGCCCCGATCGCCGCAGGATTAACACGGCAGCGACGGCGGCGAATCCGATCAGCATCCCAAGATTCGCGATGGCGGATACCGATCGTATTCCCAGGCCGGCGAAGACCACGGCGATGGCCAATAGCAGGCACAATCGCGACCATCGCAGGTGATAAGGCGTCAATCGAAGACTCAATGCGATGATCGTCAATGCATACGCGACGAAACTGCCCAACGTCGTCCATGCCGCGACATCAACGCCGAAAATGGGAACCAGCAGAATATTCAGAACGAGATTCAACACGGCGGGAAGATAACTCGCGGCCGAGATCCACAGCGCTTTCTCATGAAAAATCAGAAAGGGAATAAACAACCGGCGAAACGCGAGGAACACCAGTCCCAATCCGATGATGGCCAGCAGATGGTAGTCTCCCTGGTATTCGACCGGAAACAACCATTCCACCATCCACGGACCGACCAGGCAAACGACCAGGTAGAGCCCCAGCGCAATACAAATGTTCAGCTCGATCACGTACTCAACCCGACCGAGATCCGCCTTGTTCTTTCCGACGTGATAGCCCTTCATCCATTGATTGAACTGGGGGAAGAACGCCGAATCGATCGACTGAATCACAATCGTGATAAGCATGGCAACCTGATACGCGAAGGCATACTTGCCCGACGCACTCAACCCGAGGAAATACGCGATGACGTAACGATCCGAAAGCTGTGCAACCCATCCGCTCAACGTCAGCGGCAGATAGCCAATCCCATACTTCCACGACTTCTTGAGAAACGCCATCGACGCCCAGCGGAATTGAAACCACGCCTGTCTCGCCATGATCACGCAGTGCACGGCAAGAAATACCGCGCAGACGACCAGGTCCGCCGCAAAATACGCCCGCACGCCCATGTCTTTGAAAACGACCAGAAACACCACGGCGCCGTTGAACAACACGACATACGCGACTTCCAGCACGCCGAACCGGATCGTGTCCAGCCGCGCTTTCAGAATCCGAATGTGAATCAACGTTCCCTGACGCACGAGAACGCCCGCGGCCACGAGAAACGACAGCGTCCAGTCCGCCTCGCCCAGGTTGCTCAACATGATCCAGACGCCCGCCGCACTGAGCAGCGTCGCCGGCGTCAACCAGACCAGCCAGAACCCCAGCGTCGTCGCAGCGGCCTCGCGCAGCTGCTCCGGCGTTTCGATCGCGTCGTACACATAACGGCCGAATCCATTGACGACGCCCACGAGCGTCACGGCGATCAAGAGATTCTTGACCGCCATGAGATTCGTCAGCAAGCCGTATTCATCCAGCGAAAGGGAATTGGCGAGCAACGGAAGAACAAGAACATTGATCGCCTGCGAGACAGCCGCGACAACAAAGAAGACACCGCTGTGCCCGTAGATTCGGGAGATGACGCCGCGAGACTTCGTCATGGGCCGATCCGCTCCACATCATCCCAGAGCGATCGTGTTTGTGATTCGATGAAGGCAATGACGTTGCTCGAGAATTTCGCGGAAACATCATTGCGACTCGCCCGAAACGACGATGTGATGTCCGGCAATCCCGGGGCACAGCGACGCCAATCGGCAGCGAGTCGATCGGATCGAAGCACCTGGCCGTGTTCATCCGCCAATGCGTT
>JAJDEC010000484.1 GCA_029259995.1 Phycisphaerae bacterium | reverse complement strand
CCTCCGATAGCCCGCCTTGAATGACGACAGCATGAGATCGCTTGCGCCGCCGAACCGATCGTCCACGGCGAGCGGCATTCCCGCGTGCTGCAAATCTCGCCGAACATGACTCTCTGCCAGGCTGGGCGTTTCGCATTCAATCACATTGAATCCGACGAACGCGTCGATCGTTCGCCATTGCGTTGAACGCGGAACGGCCGCTTTCTCGCCGGCGGGTTGTGCGCCATTCGACAGGACGCCGGACTCGGCCAGCAGGGGCCCGCCAACGACGCACACAAATGTTATCCTGGCTTTGCCCGATTCGAACTGATCGCGCAGCGTCGATGCGGTCTCCTCGTTGGCTGCGTACAGCACGAGCCCCGATACCTCGAACTCGAGCGGATTCACCTGAACGAAGCTGACGTCATCCGGCTCCACGCCGGGCGCGAGCGTGTCGAACACGCCGGCATCGTCAAACAACCCCTCGCGCGCCCAGACGCTGGCGGGCTTGTTGACGACCGTGATAAACGCATCCTGATGCAGAATGCTCGGTTTGCTGATCTTGCGTGGGAGAATTTCGCGTTCTTTTTTCATGACAGGACCGAAGGAGACAACTCGATTGATGGATTGACTTCTGTATTCGAATTAACCCGACGATTCTGCTGGCGGATGACTGGCGAGTCAAATGACGGCGATTCCGTATCGCCCCACGACGACGAGGCAGGGATCGCCGATTCCGTGCCCGGACTGTGCCACGCGAGGCTGGATGCCGGCGGTGTTTGTATCCGCAAGACCAGCGCCGGATCCCCGCTATTCAAGGAAGTCGCGCCCACGATTCAAACCAAACTCCGAGCAAGCGTGGCACGTATGGACAACTTACTCCGCCGACACCGGAACCTGTCGCAAATTGGGCAATCGGAACCTGCAGGCGTTTGCAAAAGTTGCGCCATTTTGCGCCCGGGGGAATTTGCCGCAAAACGATCAAACGCGAGTCGACGCACGGACTTACGTCGTGCAAACCGAAACCGCGCACGTTGCAACGGCGTGCACCGCCATTCGCGGGACCAACGCGCTCTCCGTCGCCAACACGGAACAAGTTTCAAAGAATTATCGTCAGGCCCTTCGTGGCCATTTCCATCTCAGGGGCAGGATGCTTCGAGGACGCAATTGATGAACAGCGGAACATCGACATCCGCCGCGAGGGTATCGCTGCTGTCCATGTCTGTTGCGCAAAAGGCCGGCGCACCCATGGCGGGGGGATTCAAAAGCGTCGTTACGAACGGCGACACGTCTCGACCGTCGACGACGCCGTTTGCATCCACGTCGCCCTTGAGACAGACGTTGTCGCAAGTGATGTCCAGGAACAACACGCTGTCGATCGCGGCTTCTGTTCGCGAGTTGTTGGGATTGTCCGAAACGCTGAAGCGAGCGCGAATCATTCCCGGGGATGCAAACGTATCCGAAACGAATTGGCTGACTCGCCGCCAGCCTTCCGTGTGCGCGACCGATTCGATCGGTACGAAGTTGACGATGCTGTTGTTGGCGAACTCAACCGTCAGTCGATCGCCGTCAAGGTTGCTGTTCGTGAACCATCGGGCATATTGCACAACTGGATTGGATGCGCCCGCCATCGTGACGGCCGGCGACCAGAGCATCGTCGGCCCGCCGTCAACGTCGTCGCCTTCAAACGTGGTCCCCGTCATGAAGCATTGTCCGGATCCGTCAAAGTCGAGCGGCGGTTCTCCAAACGATCCGACGCCCGTCGGCGTAGCCCGGGCCCAGGCACCGCTAACAAGATTCTGGCTGCTGACGAACCAGCCCGGCGCCGACTCGAAATCGAATTCCGCGATGACGGCCAGCGAGCTTCCGGTCAGCGCATTGTACGTTGTCCCCGGCGCGCCCATCGGATTTGTCGATTCAGCGCCCGTCGTTGTCTGAAACGTGAGGTAATAATCGAGGTTTCGTGCACATGGAACGGAAGGAAAGACAATATCCCATTCGCCCGAGCCCGCCGCCTGAAGCGGCACGCTCAACCAGCCGTCGCCTGCGTTGTAGTGCAATGTTCCGCTTGTCGGATCGATCTCGTAGAGATTGCGTGCGATGACCGACACGCGAGCCGTTGTTCCGCCGGCACTGTTCACGAAGTCGGGCGTCCCGTTCGGGAAACCGAACTCAAAATAGTCTGGAACGCAGACGCCCGTCGGCGACGCCAACGCCGCCTGCAATCCTGCGTTTTCGATCGAAGTGCCCGAATTGGTGCCGGTCTGAGCACATCCGCCGTTCGTGTGGATCGCGACGGCCAGATTGGTGCCTTCGAGAAACATCGGCGAACCCGAATCGCCGCCGGAACTGTCGATGACATATTTCAATCGCGTTCCGTCCTGGCTGGTGAAAGGCCCCGCAAGCGTCTTTTGCGCCAGGTTGAACGTCGGCGAAACACCGGCGCCCGTGCTGCCGAATCCCGTCTTTCGCAACAACTGGTTCACGGGCGCGGGCACAGTTTCGACGAGCACAAAGTGATCGGCCTGCGCCTCGTAGGCCGTCAGTCCCGTCGTCGAGTTTTCGAAAACGCCGAAATAGGCCCAGTCATTTCCGACTTCGATGTCATCGGAAAACTGCATCGAATCGAGATCGACGGCGTACTGATCCGATGGCGGCGGATGCACGATTGCGCCGGACTCCGTCGATATGGGAACGTTGAATTCGATGACTTCCGCATTTCCGGCGACAACGCAATGGCCAGCCGTTAGTTGGCAGTAGTTTGCATCGCCGATTAACCACGATGTGCAGCCGATCGGCTCGATCCGGCCTGCGCGGGGATCGGTTGACAGGACACGATCGTCCGTCGCGCCGCAGATATTTCGAGGCGAAGCAGCGATCGTACCGACGATCGCGCCGGCGATCTGTACGCGGCACGGACCGCTGCCGGGATCGGCCACAAGCTCGAAGTCCACGGCGTTGCCGTTGAAATAGGCAGATGTGTTGCGCCATTGCCTGACATGTCGTGCGTGCATGGATTGCGTGTGTCCGTCAAGGACCGACGTGATTCGAAGCAGTGCGGCGGACTGGCCGAGGTGCACCTCCGAGAACCGAAGGCGAAGCCACGTTGCATCGGGGACTTCAAGGCGTGTCGACCAGACAACGCCCGCTGCATCCCCGTTGTTTTCGACCCATCCCGAATCGACGGGCTTTGCAATTTCTATGCTCGCGATCGGCGCAGTCTGCCCCAAACCCGATGTTGTCGACAAAGGGATGGCGAGTGCTGCAATGAGGACTTCAAGCTTTAAGAGATTTTTCATGTTTCACAGACATACGTTTGGCATGCTCCGAGGATCCAGTCTGTATCTTACCGAATTTCTGTTGGCGCGCTCAACGCCAGTGATGTAAATTTCCGGGCGATTCGGCCGGATAGTCTTGGGAATGGACGATTCCCTGATCCGAACCCGATTCAGAGTGGAATTCCAGCTAAGGAGATTGTCCAATGGTGGTGACTCAACTCCGACTTGGCAATTCGGCCACACTTACTCCCGGGGATGCTTCCTGCGAGGCCAGGAAAGATCGGAATACTCGACTTTTCCCAGTCCGAAAGCGGCACTGGAAAGTCGTTCGTCGGCTGTGCCTTATCGGCATCATCCTGATTACGAATACCTCATTGTTGCTGAATCAAACCGGGGCAACCATCGCAATTGATCGTGCAGTTCAATCACCGTCCAAGACATTCCTGGCTGCAGGACCGACGGCAGTCGCCACGAGTCAACTCGCATCGATGGCCAAGTCGATCTTCGGAATGGCGGCAAATCTGTTCTTGATGCTCTGCCCGGACGAAGAAACCTCCACGACATTGTCGCCGGCGGGGCGACCGCATGCGTGGCAGACGCCTGTTCGAGTCACGCCCTACAGCACACTCAACATGGCAACGGGAAATGTCCTCACGGAAGTGCCGGTCGTGAGCTGGCAAGGACTGGGGCGGCCAATCTCGTTCTCGTTTTTTCATAACACGATGGGGGAAGACGCCGGCGCTCTCCTCGTACCGACGGGTTGGTCGCATTCCTATTCCCGGCGACTCATTTACGACGGTGTCGCCGACACGTGGACATTGATTACCGACGAAGGAGAGCGAATTCTGTTTACGTCGGGGTTCGTCCCGCAGCCGTGGGTGGTCTCCGGATGGGTCGCGCCACCGGGATATCATATGTGGCTTGCCGAAGGTCAAACGTCCGGCGAGATGGAGTTGCTTTACAAGAACCAGGATGTCGATGTGTTCGACGAGACATACGGCTACCTGCTTCGGGTGGGCGATGCCAGCGGAAACTGGCATACGCTGTACCACGATTCGATTGAATGCGAGAACAATGAAGCACGATTCGTCTTGGATGTGATTATTGATGCCGCCGGAAATGAACTGAGCCTTTCGACGGATACAGAAGCAGTCGAAAACCAATGCGAAGATTTGGGGGCGTTCCGTCCCGGGGCCATCTCGCTGATTACGGTTCCCCCGATTGGTCATCCCGATCGGCTCAAGGATCGCGAGTATGTCGTGGAGATGGACGAGAATGAGCTTGCCGTTTCGACTGCGCGACGGGACGAATTTGACGATCCGATCTATTGGTCCCGGTTCCAATATGACGAATCACGGGAACTTGAAAGACAGACCGACCGGCTC
>JAJDEC010000483.1 GCA_029259995.1 Phycisphaerae bacterium | reverse complement strand
CGACGACTGCAACGGCAACGGTCTCGCGGACGTTGAAGACATCGCGGCGGGCAACAGTCTCGACTGCAACGAGAATGGCGTCCCCGACGAATGCGAATCGGACACTGACAGTGACGGCGCGATCGACGCCTGCGATGTGTGTGCGGGCGAAGATGACTTCCTCGACGCCGACAGTGATGGCACGCCGGATTGCCATGAAGGGAATGGCGGTGGGAATCCCGCGCCGTTGCCGGGCGTTGGACCTTGCGGCGTAGGGGCGGAGATGTCGGCATCTGCGTCGTTGATGGGGCTGGTCGGATTCGGATTTCGCCGACGGCGATCGGCGATCCGCGTTGTTCGTGAACTGCGAAAGCGGCGTATTCCTGATTCGCGATTTCCGGTCACTTGCGACAGCCGATCTTCGAATTGTCCCGGGGATTAACCGGAACCACACTGCGCCGAATGTCCCGGCGATTGGCCGGGGCCACGCATCGTCGGTCGTGATATGAGAAATGGCGGGGCGATCATTGGATGAATCGCCCCGCCATTTGTTTGTTGACCAGAGTTCGCCTCAATCGTCACGTACATCAATCCGAAGATTGATCATCGCAACAAAGCGACTCGATTGCGTCAATGGACTCGTCTAGTTGTCGCCGAATGAAATCCAGCGATTGCCATACGAGCAGATGCCGCTGGCGCCGATGCCGGCGCCGCCGAAGTATGCTTCGTCGCCGACGGTCATGAACAGATCGATCGACGGGTCCGCGTTGTCGGCGCCGTCCGGCACCAGGGACGGATCGAATTCCGCGACCAGCAGGTATCGGCCGACGGACGCCTGCAGGTATTGCGATGCGTTGATCGTTCTTGACGCAAATCCGCTGATGTTGATGACGGATGCATCCGTCAACGGGAACGGCAGCGTCAACGACACTTGTCGTTTCGGGCGATCGACGTCCAGATCGACGCTGGACGTTGCGTCGCCGTTTTCGTCGACCGTCAGAGTCGCTCCGTTGCCGAAGTCGATGACGAATCCATCGCCGATGTGTCGACGCTTGTACGTCACCTGGACGACGGACTCCGTGCTGGAGATCATGCGGCTCTTGATCGTGATCGGGAATCCCTGACTTCGATAATGGAAGCGCGTGCCTCGCCAGTTGATGCAGAGCGATCGGACGGGGCCGGTTTCGCTCGTGAATCGCCACTTGCGTTCGTTGTAGCCGAGCGACG
Source organism: Phycisphaerae bacterium (assembly GCA_029259995.1). Taxonomy (GTDB): domain Bacteria; phylum Planctomycetota; class Phycisphaerae; order UBA1845; family UTPLA1; genus ECT2AJA-110-A. The sequence goes on along the minus strand of JAJDEC010000483.1, from coordinate 5,869 downwards.
TCAGCGAGATGTCTGTCGGGGCGAGTACGTTGACGTCGGCCAGGTCCACGCCGAGTGTAACGAGCGGATTCAATTCCGAGAAGTCCACGCCGAATGGCAGACCGATCTCGCCGATCAACTTGATTCGCGGCTTGCTGGTGCTGAATTTGATGGAAGCAAAGTCGATTTCAAGCACTGACAATTGCGCCGGGTCCAGCGAGACGAACGTCGTCGCACTGCCGGAATCGCCGTCCGTGTCTGTGACGAGCAGCGTCACTTCATGATCGCCATAGGTCAGCGGGACTTCGATCGTGCTGCACGTCGCCAAATCGCCGTCACAAACGATGTCACCATCGACCGTCCAGACGTAGGTCAGTTCCGAAACCGGATCGTCATCGGACGAGCCCAGACCGTCGAGCCGAACCAGCGCGAATGCGCCGATGTTCGTCAATTGTTCGACAACCACGTCGGCCGCCGGCGGCGCGTTACAGATATTGTTGTCAACGCTGTCGATGGCGCCGTCGCCGTCAGAATCGGCATTCAACGGATCGGGGCAACCACTGCCGGCCGCGAGACCGACTTCTTCGCCGTCGAACAGGCTGTCGCCGTCGGAGTCGGGATTGTTCGGATCCGTGCCGAATGTGGCTTCGTCCTTGTTCGGCAGGCCGTCGTTGTCGTCGTCGCAGGGGACGCCCGCAGATGCGAGGGACAGGCTCTGCTCCGTCGCGTTTTCGTCATCCCAGTAGATCGTGACGGTGTTGTCGCTCGCCGGGGCCGTCACGGTCGTGAATTCGGATCCGCCGGCAGGAACAGTGATCGTGTCTGACTGGGGCGTGCCGCTCAGCTCCCAGCGCACTTCGACGTCGAAGTTGTTCGGATTGCCAACGGCCCAGCGTCGATCGACGTCGGGATCGTCGGTGCATTCCGACGTCAGCGTCAGATCAAGCACGTCCGTCAGTGACGGGACCATGCGGAGCTGATCGAGAATGCCGAAGGCCGATGAAAACTCGACGCGATGAATCGGCACGTTGGACACGATGCCGAAATAGCCGACGCTGATTGGAAATCCGCAACTCGTCGGCGAGCCGACAAATGTGGCGGTTTCAATGGCCTGGTCCGCAGCGTCGTACGTTGTTACGGTCGTGTTGGCGCTGGCGGACGCCGTCACCCAGAATTCGAACGCGTCGACGGGCGGGCTGAAGCTGAATCCGTCCGTGTTAAAGGCAATCAAGCCGAACGGGCCCGATCCGCCGAGACTCACGAGACTTCGGAAACACGCGCTGTTGTCTTCGGCGATCCGCGTCGTCGGAGAAAACGTCACGCCCAGGGCCGCGTATTCGTCTGCGGGAAACGTGCAGTTTTCAAACGGCGGTGAGAAACATTCGGTGCCGACATTGACGGGCAACGGCGTTCCACTGCCGTCTTCGTCGAATGTCAGCAGCACATGGGGTGCGCCGTCCAGCGCACTCGTCGATTGATCGATCGGTACTGCGAACGCGGACACGGCGCTCATCAGCACCGCAAGGGTACTGATCAAAGGCGTTTTTCCAGCTCGAATCATCATGAATCCTCCTGTCTAGAGATAGAAAAAGGGCGCTCACCACAGAATCGCCGGTCGATTCAGCGGCATCGTTGGGATTCGAATTCTCGTTCAGACCGGTCAGGCCCCTCGAAAGGTGCTGATCCGCCTTGGGTCAACCTTGGGCCATCTTCTATCCAAGTAATGTGCGTTTTATCACAACTGCTCGACTGAGTTCAAGTCTTAACGCGCGAATTCAACGCGCGAAGATTTCACAAGCGGCGCATCTTATGTTGCAGAATGTTCGTACCATCGTTCGACTCGAACAGAATGGCTGCATGACATGAGTGCAAAGAGCCACACGGATGGCAACCTACTTGGAAAATTTCGTGCATGACTGCCGATTGATTGCGCGCATCGATTGTCTGCGAAAAACTTCTGAAGCGTGAATATTTTCTGGGAAATCCAGAGATCGCGCAAGATGCGAAGCGTTCACGGCTCAACGGCTGGATGGGCGGCGACAACCCGGGGCAAGTATGCGACGTCCTTGTGAAACCGGACGAATTCGTCACAGATCGCGAGCGACACGGAAACGAGGCGGTTCAGAGCGTTGCGCGCATGAAGGGCGGTTCATTGCTGTTGGTTGACACGCACAACGTCGAGTGTTTCTCGAAAATGTGCCGGACGACGGACTCGTCCTCGGCGCGAAAGTCGAGTCGAAGGGACTCGATGCCGCTTTGTTTTGCGACTTCGCAAAGTCGTCTCGCCAGTTCAAAACCGATTCCACGATTGTGATACTCCGGAGATACGAACACGCCGGCCATGGCATCCTTCGCATCCTGCCCACGTTTGTACAATGCGACGCCGATGACCTCTGTGATGACGTCGGTTCGAATCGTGGCGAGGAGTGTCATCGTATTCCTGTAGTCAACCGTGCAGAATTCCTGAATCGTCGGATCCACGAGTTTTGACTCGTTTCCAAAGAATCGCCGGTACAGTTCGTCGCGCGAGAACTGATAGAAAATCGGCGCAAGCATCGCCTCGTCCGTGGGCTTGATGGGTCGAATGCGAAAGTGAAGGCCTTTCCTGGATTCATGATTCCATTCGAATGTCGCCGGATAGAGCGACTGAATCACAACGGGCTCCGGCTGATCCTGGTAGACATAACGCCGGTTCTTGGCTTCGGCCAACAACCAGGGGCGATACTTGGGGTGCGCAATCTGGATGAGCGCCATTGCGCGTTCCCGGATGCACTTTCCATGCAGATAGGCGATACCGAATTCCGTAACGACAAAATGCACGTCGCCGCGCGTTGTCACGACGCCCGCCCCGTCGGTCAGCATGGGCTTGATGCGTGACACGTTGCCGTTTCGCGCCGTCGACGGAAGGCAGATGATCGGCCGGCCATATCGCGCCCGGGCCGCGCCGCGAATGAAATCCACTTGGCCGCCGATACCGCTGTAGAAACGATCGCCGATCGAGTCGGCGCACACCTGCCCCGTGAGATCGACTTCGATCGCCGTGTTGATCGCCGTCATGTAATCATGCCGCGCGATGACATATGGATCGTTGACATAGTCTACCGGATACAACTCGACGTCCGGATTCTCGTTGATGAATTCGTAGACCTTTCGAGTCCCCATGACGATACTGCCGACGATCTTTCCGCGATGCTGCGATTTCTTCGCGCCCGTGATGACACCGGCCCGCACCAGGTCCACGATGCCGTCGCTGAACATTTCCGAGTGAACGCCGAGATCGCGATGATTGCCCAATGCCTGAAGAATGGCATCGGGCAAAGCGCCGATACCGACCTGAATCGTCGAGCCGTCCATGACAAGCCGCGCCACATTCCTGGCGATGGCGATCGATGTCTCGCGGATGGGCGGCGGCGGCAGCTCGGGAATCTCGTGTTCCAGCTCGACCAGGCAGTCCACGTTGTCCACGTGCACGCGCGTGTCGCCAAACGTCCGCGGGAGACGGGGATTGACTTCGCAAATGATGACGCGCGCGGCGTCGATGCCGGCCGGGGCGATGTCGACCTGCGGACCGAGATTGCAATACCCATTTTCATCCGGCGGCGCCACGGAGAGGATGAATACGTCGATGGGAAGCTGACGATTCCGCAGCATGGATGGAATCTCGGAGAGAGACACTGGCGTGTAGTCGGCGCGCCCTTCGGCAACGGCGTTGCGGACGTTGGGGCCGATGAACAGCGCATTGTGCCGGAATCTGCCTTCGAATTCCCTTGCCGCGTAGGGCGCGGGCCCCAGCGTCAATAAATGGAGAATCTCGCAATTCCCCGCTTCTGACTCCCTGGAAACCAGGTACGGGAGCAGCCCGATCGGCGCCACGGAGCCCGTTCCCAGCAAGATTCGATCCCCCCGTCGGATCCTTGAGATGGCCGCCTGCGGAGTGAAGAATTTCTCGGCCCACTTGGTTCGCGCCGCTGAAAGCAACTGATTGCCCGCGCCGGACATCGCCATTGTCATCATGTTCCTCAATTCGATGCAGTTCAAGAAAGACGTCGATTTTGTAGTGAGTCTTGTTGCATCTCCCAAGGAATAATAAGGCGATTCGGCGCGGTTTTCATCCGCACTCGCTTGACGATGCGCGACGGGAGTTTGACAATCCGGGTTGACTCTCCGCGGGCGTCGGAGGGCGGTCGTTCATCGCGCATTTGGCGTGGAAGGCACTGCCGTACGAATTGGGTTTCAACGGTGCGTTTCGATCCAATCAGCCTGATCGGTGGCACTCGGCCCCAAACAGGAGAGTAAATGCCAAAGCGAAATCTCGCATGGGTGCTGATCGTCGTCGCCGTAGCGCTCATCCTATGGCAACTTCCCCAGACGATTGCAGGTCGAGACTCCGTGCTTCGATCGTTCGGCGAGCTTGTCGACGCGCGAGCCCAGATTCATCGGCGATATGTCATTGATCTCGACGATGAGAAACTGACGCGCGCGGCGAGGGACGCTGCCATCCGGGAAATGATCAGACAGCTCAACGATCCCTACGCGCTCTATCTGACGGCCGACGAATTCAAACGATTCCACGACAGAACGCATGGCATGTACGGCGGCATCGGCGTTGAAGTGTGGACAACGGAGTTCGGTCTCGAAGTGCTCAGCCGAGAGACGGATTCGCCGGCCGATCGAGCGGGCGTACTTCCCGAAGACCTGATCACGCACATCGACGAAGCACCCATCGCGAAACTCTCGGCGTTTGAAGTCGTCAACAACCGGCTGAACGGCGTCGTGGATTCGGAAGTCACGATTCGCGTCATTCGCGGCAACGCGTCGAGTCGGCCGGGAACGATCCGGGAATTCACCATGAAGCGGGCCGAGATCGAGATCGATCCCGTGCGCGGCTGGGCCCGGGACGGGACGGGCGGATGGCAATACATGATCGATCCGAAGAACGGAATCGGCTACATTCGCCTCGTCAAGTTCACGGACCAGCTGCAGAAGCGCATGAGCGATGAGATCGAACGGATGCTCGCTGACGGGATGCGCTCACTGATCCTCGATCTTCGCGAAAACGGCGGCGGACTGCTCGACAGCGCATGGGGAGTCGCCGACACCTTCCTGGATTCGGGACTGATCGTCACGACGAAGGGGCGCCGATCCGCGGAACAACAATGGTACGCCAATCCCGAAGGCACACTAACGGGTTTTCCGATCGTCATCATTGTCAACAATGCATCGGCCAGCGCGTCTGAAATCGTGGCCGGCGCATTGCGGGATCACAAGCGCGCCGTCGTCTTCGGGGATCGGACCTTCGGAAAAGGCAGTGTGCAGGAGCTGATTCCGCTCGCCGGCAACGGCGGCGCAACGAACGGCGGCGCCATCAAGCTCACGACGCGCTACTATTACCTTCCAAGCGGCGTTTGCATTCATCGCAGACCGGGGGCGAGTGAAAGCGAGGAATGGGGCGTTGTTCCAACGCATCCGGTTTCCCTGTCGCCATCGGAGCGGCTCGATTGGATGCGCGCGTGGCGAGACGTCGCGCGGGAGCCGACGAACGGCAGCGCTGACATCGTCTCGGAGGCGGAACTGTTAACACTGGACAAGCAACTGCGCGAAGCCGTTCATTACCTCGGATCGACATCGAATGAGTCTACGAGCGCTGAATCCCCGTCAAGACTCTGACGCCCGAACCGGAAACTCCCCATGACGCTCGCGATCGGAATCGAAACTTCATGCGATGAAACGTCAGTCGCCATCGTCGAATCGACACGCGATACACAAGCGATGCGCGTCCATTGCAATCTGATCGCGACGCAATTCGACCTGCACGCGAAATTCGGCGGCGTCGTACCTGAAATCGCCTCTCGCGCTCACGTGCAGAAGCTCGATCTCCTCGTTCGGCAGG
>JAJDEC010000482.1 GCA_029259995.1 Phycisphaerae bacterium | reverse complement strand
GAAGACGCCCTTCAAGACGACATTCGACAGGAAATCGGCGGCAACGAACAGCGAATCCACCAACTGGACGTCTACTACGACGCCGTTACCTACAAGCATCTCCTCCTGCCCGTGTGGACACTCACGTATCGATATGGGAAGAAACCCTTTCAGGTCTTCATCAACGCGGGCACCGGCGAAGTGCAGGGAGATCGCCCCTGGAGCTGGATCAAGATCACTTCGGCGATTCTGACTGCTGCGGGGATCATCGGCGCGGCAATCTACTTCTTCAACGCACGCGGCCTGTGATGAGGTGACAGGGCGGACTTGCAAGCGGGAACGACTGAATCTATAAGAAACGCCTTCCGGCGCGGATTTTCGCGGAGTATCCCCCGCCCACACAAACGAATCGCCCGAGGTATCCAACAACCCTCCCCATGCGGATGAACCTGCCCAATCAGATCACGACGGCCCGGCTGTTCCTGTCGATCGGGTTCCTCATCCTTCTCGGCGTCTTCAGCTGGAAGCATCAGGCGCAGCAGATCTGGATCATGGACACGGCGTTTGTCGTTTTCGTCATCGCCGGCCTCAGCGACATCCTCGACGGCCATCTCGCCCGCAAACACAACCAGATCACGGCCTTCGGCCGAATCCTTGATCCGTTTGTGGATAAGGTGCTTGTCCTCGGCGCCTTCGTGATGTTTCTCGGCAGCAATTTCAACACCGTCGAAGGTCACTCCGCCTCCGGCATCGAAGCCTGGATGGTCATCATCATCATCGCGCGCGAATTGCTCGTATCGGGATTACGCGGCTTCAGTGAATCGCAGGGAAAAAGCTACGCCGCGAACTGGTGGGGCAAGATCAAGATGCTCCTCCAGTCGATCTCCATCGGTTGGATCCTGACGAGCCTCGGTCGCCTCTCAAAGTACGAATGGGTCATTTACTGGCGCGGGATTGTGATCTACCTCATGGTCTTCTTCACAGTCGTCAGCGTCATCGCCTATATCATGGCGTCCAAGGACGCACTGTCGGAGCAGACGCGTGTCTGACGCCCTTTGCGCCGCCATTCTGGGAGTCATCGAAGGACTGACGGAGTTTCTTCCTGTCTCAAGCACAGGCCACATGCTTCTCGCCATGCCGGCGTTGGGCATTCAGCCCGAAATCCCCCCGTGGCCCGCCTTCCTGTTCTTCATACAGATTGGCGCGATCCTCTCTGTCGTGATCTACTTCTGGCGCGACCTTTGGCGACAGATCTTCACGATGCCTTTCGGCGGCTGGAGCAATCACCTGCTGACGAAGCTCGTCGTCGCGACGATTCCCGCCGCCGCGATCGGTATCCCCTTTGATGATCTCGTCGAAGAATTCCTTCATGGCCCCGTGACCGTCGCCATCACATTGATCGTCGGCGCCGTCGTCATGGTGCTGATCGAACTGCGCTATCGCCGGATGGAAGGCCCGGCCCTGAAGGACATCACGCTCAAGCAGGCGTTCCTCATCGGCGTGGCTCAGTGCTTCGCCATCATTCCGGGTACCAGTCGATCCATGGCGACAATCCTCGGCGGCCTGATGGTCGGTCTGCCCGCCGCAACGGCGGCCGAGTTCTCCTTCCTCATCGCGATCCCGACCATCTGCGGCGCAGGAATCCTCAAACTCTACAAGAATTGGGATCAACTCAACGACGGAAGCGTCGCCGTCCTCGGCCTCGGCTTCAGCGTCTCATTCGTCGTCGCGTTGCTCGTCGTCGCAGCGTTTATGTCCTACATCCGCAAGCGATCCCTCATTCCATTCGCCATCTATCGCGTCATCCTCGGCATCGCCGTCCTCGCAGTCGTTGCATTCGGCGGATTGGCTGGTCCCGCGACCGCACCCTAAGTAGATACTGGGAATGATTCATCGTGTGGAACCGGCTGATAGCCGGTTCACCACTGGCGAGACGTCTGTGCAACACTCAACGAATGATTCTGCCTTTCCTCTTGGTGTTGTGCCTCAGATTTTCTCGTGCCTACAGGTGGGGAGTGCGGGCCTCTCGCCCGCCCGCAATTCGTTCTTGTGCTTGTGCGGGCGAGACGCCCACTCTCCCCGAAGTCGAGTTCGAATTGGCAGGATTGGACGAGGCACTACACGAGTTCCTGGGATTCCGCCGTCCTTCGACCCACCCTTGCCACGTCCGCACCGGTCACGCCCGAAAAAACACCGCCAACACGGCTAACCCCCCTCCCAGCGACGTGTCTTACCCACCAATCGGCCCGAACCCGGCCGTCGGAAATGCGAATGAGCGCGTCGCGACAAACGGCGACGCAAGGCAATGTGAGTCGTAAGACGAAGGAGCAGGTCCTATGAAATCTCGAAGATTGAATATCATCCTTGGCGTCGCTTTCGCGCTACTCGCTTTCGGCGCATTCAATACGCAATCGGCCGAGGCCGGTCACTGGCGCCATCGCGGACGCCATCACGGCGCTCGCGTGATCTATCGCCCGGCGTATCGACCGGTCTATCGCCCCGTGTATCCGCGCTATCGAACCTATGACGTCGGCGTATACGTCGGCCCGCGCTACGGATACGGCTACGGCGGCGGCTACAACTACGGCTACGTCCCGGCATACGGCTACGGCGGCGGCGGATTCTGCTACTAAGGACGCACTTGGATTGGTGCATCGTTTGGAATCTAATCAGTACGCGGAACCAGTGATGTCGTGTGGAACCGGCCAATAGCCGGTTCGCACAGGCTCCCAGACCTGTGCCACAATTAATGAAACGTTCCGCATTTTCAACCCGGATCAAAAGGCGAAGCGGTTCGCTTACTACGATGGAAAAGCGGCGGGCGGCGTTGAGGCAACTCCTCAATACCGACCCGCCGCTTTTCTTTGGCTCATCACTGAATATCGAAATCGGCGAGACTCGACGCGGAATCAGCAATCACATCTCGCCTCATACAAATGCCACCCGCATCATTCCCACACCAAACACCACTCGCATCTTTCTCGCCCCAATGCCACCCTCATCTCGCCGCACCAGCGCCACTCGCATCTCGCCGCATCAACGCCGCTCGCATTTCGCCGCATCAACGCCGCTCGCATCTCGCCCCGCACGCTGAAAGCGTGCAACAGGAAAGCCCAGGGCAAGTGCAGCCCGCGAAGCGGGCAAATGCAGCCCTGGGATTTGCCCCCAAAAACGACTCGAGCCCTGAAAGGGCGTTACAGCCGCCCGCACGAAACTCGACTGTCTGAAAAAACTCGGGTTCCTCACGGATTCGCAGGACGACGGCGTATCACGCTCCGAAAGCTGGATTGTGCGCCACGAATCATCCCAGAGGGATCCATTGAGAATAGCCCAGCGATTTATCGCTGGGGCACGCGCCAATTACCAATTTCCGTCCCGTAGGGACGGAATGACTGCCACGCGCCTGGCTCACGCCGTCTCAACGAGACGGCAATGCGCAGTAAAACGTTCATCGCAATCCCAGCCTTCAAAAGGCTGGGCTATTGTCATTTCGTCTTTATCGGGACTTTGTGGAACGCGGCCGCCGCGTCGACAAGTGCCGTCAACGCTCCCCGCAAACCCGTAAAGAACCCAAAATCGCGGACGCCGCGTCACTCCCTGTTTCGTTGCGACGCGGCATAGATCGGGCAAGTGAACTGCCGCGCTGCAACGAACCGTGACATCGGCGCCCGCAAAGATCAGGATGCCCTCCTCCACATTTGAAGAGAAAGGCATTGCCTCCACTCAGCCAAGCAGCCCGCCGAACAGGAAGCTGAAAATCTCGCCGTAGAATCCGAAGATCTGCGACAACCAACTCTGAAGCCCTTCAAATATTCCACCAAGATCGAACATCAACGTTCTCCTTTTTTTGGCGAGGAAAGTCGGATACGCCGAAGGGGATTCGGCAATCGAGATTAGGGCAATCGCCGTGCCAGATCGTCATCGACTTCGATTGTCGCCTTACGCAACGCACGAACGACCGAGAACTGCGGACGAAGTGACAATAGTACCCAATCGCGCACTGAGATTGCGCAGACCATTTCCATCGGACCGCCTCTATTTAGACGTTTATCTTATTTCGGACTGTAGATTGGATCGCTCTATTCCGGAAGGAGAATCAGCATGCGTCGCTTGTCTTGATCCGATGCGGGCAATAACACGCGCTGCCGCCCCACTGGCTCGGCCAGAGATTCGACCGTCAATGTGTGGAGCGATCCGTATTCGCGCCAATCGACGGCTTCTCCCGTTCGAACATCGCGAAAACGATCGATGGTTCGATTCGCAAAATACGCCGCCCCCATGGCCAGCGTCTTCGCGTAGCTTTCATTGGGCATCACGCACGCGATCATCGAATCGTCCGCCGTCAGGTCTACCAGCGTCTCGCCAATTTGTCGCATGGCGGCAATGCGACCAATCTCTTTCTCGCTGCGACGCACGGCGTCCCCCACAATCACGTTGACTTCCATCAGCTGCACGCCGATCACGATCGCCGGCAATGCAAACGCAATCGTGCGTCGCACGCCCGGCTTGCGCGCCGCCATGTCAGCATCCGTCGGCCGTCGTCCCGCGAGCATGGCGACGCAAGTGCCGGCGAATACGGGCACCATCGGCAGCACAAATCGCGGTCCCTCATTCCACGGCCAGATGGCCAGAATACCGAACAGCACGAGCGCAAACCCGTCTGCCACTGATCGACGCCGGACGAGTCGAATTGCGCACAACACCAACAATCCACCGCCGATCAACCATCGCGCCGGACGAAACAGCGGCGGCTGGAACAATCGCCATGCCAGCCGATTGGGTACCACGGCCTCAAGAATCGTCCCCAGTCGCTCGGGGCCGTGGTGCGTCAGGCGATGCCATTGCAATGTGATTGGGCCCGCATTCACGGGTTCACCCGGGCGCGGACTCGTCAACTGCCGCCGATATCCGGCCCCACGCTCGTATCCTGCATTCCGCAAGGACCAGCCCGCCTGAACCAGAACGGGCATGAGAAGAAACAGACCGCACATGGCAGCCCGTCGCTTCCAACTCAAACTGCGTCGCGTCAAGAGGACGACGATCGCAACCGGAATCAGGGCAACGCCCATCGTGCGTACCAGGATGGCCGACATGACCAGCCCGCCGCCAAGCAGCACGCGCGACTTTCGCAGCCGCTCCCCATCGCACCACGAACGCATCACGATCAACGATGCCATCACGAAGGGCACGAAGACCAACTCGGAAAGCAATGACGCCGATTGCGTGAGAAACGCCGGGCACGTCGCGACAATCAGCGCTGCCGCCAATGCCCAGCGCCATTCGAGTTCCAATCGATAATAGGCAAACGTCAATATCGCGCCCGCGACCCAGCCTGCGACCAGTAGCAGCCGAAGCCACAGGAACGGCGAGTCCCCGGCCCACATCATTGGGGCCATCAGCATCGACAACCCCGGCGGCAACATCAACGCGCAATCCGGAAACCCGCCCGTCTCCGCCAGCGATCGCGCAACGCCGAGATATCCGAATGAATCCGGCGTCAGCACGGCCCAGTCACCCAGCGTCGTCAACGCGACGCCGCCGCAGACAACCGCAATCAGCAAGGCACAAAGTCGATCGCGACGGCCGCAGCGGTTGACCATGGTATTCAACAAACGAAAAAGACAGGCAATTGTCGAAAGTACCGAGGCGGCGAACTTGGCCGGCCCCGGCATCCGCTAGTACTGAAAGTGCTTGATCGGTTCGCCGTGCTGGCCGAGATGCGTCATCGCTTCGATACCGATCTCAAGATGCAGATCCGCCCACTGCTTCGTGACCTGGGCGTCGCTCTCCTCCGTCTTCACGCCCTCCGGCGTAATCGGAACATCTGACACGAGCAACAGCGCCCCGCGAGAGATTTCATTCTTGTGGCCGACGATGAAGATTGTCGCCGTCTCCATGTCGATACCGATCGCCGTCGCATTGCGAAGGCGCTCCTTGAACACTTCATCGTGTTCCCAGACGCGCCGATTCGTCGTGAAGATCACGCCGGTTCGATATTCCAGCCCGTGCTGGATGATGTTGTCGGAAACAAATTTGTGCAGCTTGAATGACGGCAAGGCCGGAACTTCGGGAGGAAAATAATCGTCGCTCGTGCCCTCGCCGCGAATCGCCGCAATCGGCAGGATCAAGTGACCAATCTCCGTTGTCGTCTTGAGACCGCCGCACTTGCCGAGAAACAGAACTCCCTCGGGCGCCCGCGCCGTCAGCAGATCCATGATAATCGCAGCATTCGGGGACCCGATGCCGAAGTTCACCATGCTGAGGCCGGCGGAATTCGTCGCCGCCTGCATCGGGCGTCCTTCGCCCTGGATATCGCAGTCGAATTGTTCGGCGAATTTCTGAAGGTAGTTCGCAAAATTCGTCAACAGGACGTAGTCGCCGAACTCGTCGATCGCCATCCCCGTGTATCGAGGAAGCCAGTTCCTCGCGATATCCAGTTTGCTGACTGTGGGTCGATCTGCCATGACGCCGAATCGTACCACAACAGCCGCGATTTGCATCGTCCCGCCGCCACGTTGCCGACTCGCCGCCCGCCCGTAGAATCTCCCCCAAGAGGTTACGCTATGCCACGAATTCACATTCGCTTTTTCGGTCCCGCCCGCGATCTCGCCCGCACGGCCGAACTCTCACTGGACGTCGAGGACAATACGACCGTCGGTCAGATCGCCGGCGTCATCGGCGAAAACTATCCGGAACTCGGCCGCGCCGTCGGCATCCGATTGGCCGTCAATCGCGAGTACGTCGCGCTGGATCGCGTGCTGCAGGATCGGGACGAAGTCGCAGTCATCCCGCCCGTCTCCGGCGGCGCCGAACTGCCGCGCGTCAGCCTGACGAACGATCCGATCGACCTCGACGCCCTGACGGCCGAGTTGCAGTCGCACGAAGCCGGAGCCGTCGCGAACTTTGTCGGAACCGTTCGCGCCGAGACGCAGGGCGACAAGGAACTGAGGGCGCTCGACTACGCGGCCTACGAAGACATGGCAATCGAACAGATGCGCTCCATTCGACGTCGCGCCGGCGAGAAGTATTCCATTCTCGACGCAGCCATCGTCCACCGACTCGGCCGTGTTCCGCTCGGCGAGGCGTCGATCGCCGTCATCGTCGTCGCCGCCCATCGCGACGCCGCGTTCGAAGCGCTTCGATACATCGTCGACGCCGTCAAGACGGATGCCCCGATCTGGAAGAAAGACCACTGGTCCGACGGCAGCGAAAGCTGGGTGACACCACAATGACACGATTCCTCCATACGCTCTCCATCATCGCCGCCGGCATCTGGCTCGGCGGTATGATCGTCATCGCCCTCGTCGCCATGAACACATTCCGAACCATGCGCACGATCTACGTGGCGAATCCCGACGCCGCCGCGGGGCAGATCATGGCAGGCAACTTCGAATACTTTGACACCGTCCAGCTGGCCTGCGCCGCCGTTCTTGTCATCGGCACCGGAATCTCCGCCCTCGTGTCGCGCCGCAAGTTCGGACCGCTGACGCGGCTGATCCTCTCGCTCATCGCGACAGGCGCGCTGATCTACAGCGTTCAGTTCATCACGCCAAAGATCGAAGCCATGCAGCACACCGTCGCAACGGCGGACGCCGAATCGCAGGTGAAGCAGACCTTTGACGAAATCCACGAATCCGCCGTCATGATCTCAAAGCTCAACCTCGCCCTCATCGGTCTCGTCGCATTCTCGCTGGGCTGGTCCGGCCCGCCGAAGCCCTTCGATCCGAACGAGGAAGTCATCATGCCTCCCACGCCGGCGAGCATGCCCTGATGGCGAAGAAAGCGAAGAAGAAGACGCCGACCCGGGCTGCGAAAAAAACGGGCCGCGCCACGCGCACTGTCGCGCCCAAAAAAACAACCGGCAAGAAAAAAGTGAAGAAACGCGCATCCAAAGTCGCCACATCGCGCGATAAGGAATCGCTCGAAGCAAGAAGGACCCGCGCCGGCAAGATCATCGCCGAACTCGATCGACTCTATCACGGCGCCGAGTGCGCCCTGACCCACAAGAGCGCCCTCCAGCTTCTCGTCGCAACGATCCTCTCGGCCCAGTGCACAGACGAACGCGTCAACAAAGTGACGCCCGCCCTGTTCAAGCGATTCCCCAACGCAAAGGCCTTCGCCGACGCCGAGCCCGCGGAGCTCGAGGAACTCGTCAAGTCCACCGGCTTCTTCCGCAACAAAACCAAAAGCATCAAGGGCGCCGGCCGCGCTATCACGGACAACTTCAACGGCGAAGTCCCCGACAACATGGACGATCTGCTGACGATTCCCGGCGTCGCGCGCAAGACGGCCAACGTCATTCTCGGCACCTGGTTCGGCAAGAACATCGGCGTCGTCGTCGACACGCACATCGGCCGCCTCGCCCATCGCCTCGGCCTTTCCTGGCGCTCGCGCGACTCAAAGGATGCCGTCAAGATCGAACAGGACCTGATGGAAGTGCTGCCGCAGCAAACGTGGACCGACGTCGGCCACGCCCTGATCTATCACGGTCGCCAAGTCTGCAACGCCCGCAAACCCGACTGCCCATCCTGCACGCTCGCCGATCTCTGCCCGAGCGCAAATACATTTGACTGATGCGGCGTTGCCGCCGCGTCAGGCACTTCATCACGAGCAAAGCGCTACACAGTCAATCAAACAGCGCGACCGGTGAACGAGTCGTACAGAGCCGCGACCGTCAGGAAGTCGGGCCAGGTGCACTCCGCCTCGCCAACGTGCCTCCCGATCACCCGCCGATGTGTCGCCTCGACGCAACACGCACAAAGTGACTACACTTCCTCATATCGACGCAACACTGCGATTCGATTCCGACGCTGCAATCGACTGCTCGCACGCGCGCCCACGTAACCGGAGCCCTCCATGCCGTTCATCGAAACCGTTTCCGACAACGACGCAACCGGCCTGCTCGCCCGCCTCTACGACGGCGCGAAACAGCGCGCCGGCAAAGTCTTCAACATCCTGCGAATCATGAGTCCCGCACCGAAGACGCTTCAGGCGTCAATGGGCCTCTACACGGCGACCATGTTCGGCGCATCGGAACTCCCGCGCGGGCTGCGCGAACTACTCGCCGTTGTCGTCAGCGGCACAAACGACTGCTTCTACTGAGTGCAGGCGCATGCCGACGATCTCCGTGTCGAGATCGCAAATGACTGGGCATTTCTGACGATTGACCGCGACGCTGCGGTCACGCCGGACAACGCAGACGCCGAGACTGCGGCACCGACATCAGCCGACCTCGACGCCTTCGCGCACACCGCCGTCCGCGACTGGCACTCGCTCCCCGTCACACCCGCCGTCATGGCACTGCTC
>JAJDEC010000481.1 GCA_029259995.1 Phycisphaerae bacterium | reverse complement strand
CTAGCCCCGGGGCGGAGGCATCGGCGCAAGGTCGAGAGAGTCTTGCCACGGGTGATGTCAATAATTCAACCTGGCACGCTTTCTTGTCCTAATCCTGATCCAACCCCTCGCGGGGATTAGACTTGGATCTCGACCAAGACGAGAAACGGACAAGCAGCGCAACCAAGGGTGAGGCGACAAGGCATCCGGCACACCATGCCAATGCGTGCAACAGCGAGTGAGTGGTGAGCAAAGCGTAACACGCACCGACAAGCATCGACCCTGCGGTGATCGCTGCCGTTCGCCAAAACACACTACACGATCCGGAATCCTCCGAACGCACATTCGCCACAATCTGACCTCCAATAGTGAATACGGACAGTCGATCGGATTGCCAACCAGTATTTAATCTCCTGAAATGGCAACTCCGTTGGGCATTCAATATTCATATGTATGCGACGTTTCCTCTTGCCTTCGTACGACGCATCTGTGAGGAGTGCACCGACAAAGAAACCAAGCAAGAGACCGGCAACAAATGTCTGGAACAACAATGATAGCATCGGATTGGCCGCAGATCCGGCATACAGTGCCGAACCTCCCAAGACGTCGGCTGTTATCCCAGCGCCTAGTTCAGCCATCACTCCTCCGCACACTGTATCGGTGAGTCCGAGGATAATCCAATCAAAGATATCCATCGGCGTCGCATCGGCCGGAATTGATGTGCCCAAATAGGCGCCGATGGAGAACCCTATGGTAAACACCACAGCGAAAAGCATCGCCATCCAGAACGCGCCGCTCGCGTCACTCAAGTTCACAGGATCATTTGCACAATAAGTCCACCGATTATTTTGTCCCGTCTGAATATCCGTAAGCTGGAACGTCATCATGTCAGGCTGCGTGAACCGCCCCACCTCCGGCTCGTAATACCGCGCCTGCATGTACACCAGCCCCGTCGAACTCGCCGTGTAGGGATCCGACATGCGCGAATCGTCGCTCGGCATCGACGTCGGATTCTGCGATTCCGACGCCTTCTGGAAGCGATCGTCGATCGCCAGGTCCGTTTGACTTCCTTCGCCCCCGCGCCAGTTCATCTGGCCCGGCTGACGACGCGTCTCCGTACAGTCATAGATGGCGAATCCGCCGATGTTGTTGCCGAATGCGTCGAACGTCTGGAAGTAGGGATCATTATCGTCAGCCAGGGATCCCTGCACATTCCCCATCGCGTCCGCCATCGTTAAGTGGTCGCACCAATCTTCGTAATCCTCGTTGGTTCCCATCTCCGTGTTGGCGGTACGCGAGATCAGGCCCATCGGGCCGTTGCGGTATATCGCATCGACGGAATAGGCGCCGCCGTAACCACCGGAGGCGCCGCGTTTTTCGACCATGAGCCGGCCGGTCTCATCGTAAACAAACGCGCGCAGCTTGGACTTGCACCATGCAAGATTGTCTGGAAAGGAATTCTCTGCCCAGCCGGAACTGAGCGCGTCGCCCCCCGAGCAATACATGACGCCCGAACGTTGACCGAAGATGTTGTAGGCGTAGAACTCAAGGAAACCGGCGTATCGTTCCGTATGGTGAAGCGGATTCGGAAACTCCTTGGGCGACAACCCGCGGAAGTCTGTGATAATCTTCCGCACCTGCTCCAGCTTGTGCTTCTCATAACGGAAACCGGTCGTGACGAGTTCCTCGTATTCGCCGTCCCATTCGTATTTGTGGCTCATCTTGCCGGAGTGCGTCTGATAGGCGTAGGCCGCATAGCGCGGATAAGTGTCTTCAAAAACCGCCTTCGAGTTTGAAGTGTCGAGCTTGTATGTCGTGTAACTGAGCAGCTTGTCCTGCCCAAGGGCGTCCGTGCTGTCGTAGTTGTTCTTCGCCGTGGCATACAGCTGCGACGAGTTCGGATCCGGCTCCCCGAGACCGGGCGCGCCTGTGACACTGTTCGGTCGCACACGCGGATCGAAGTCGAAGAGCGATTCAATGTTGTATTGAATCTGAAAGTCGATGTCCAGATTTGGTGCATAGGCATAGTTGTAGCGAATCAGCTCATGAGGTCTGTAGTCGGGCGTCGTGGTGCCGACATCCGTGCTCCTGCGCATGGCGATCCGATTCCCTCCGGCGTCGTACCAATACTGGTGATGATACGCGTTGGCGCCCGTGCGAACTTCTTTGACGAGCCGATTGGGATCGCTGGCAGTCAGGGACTGCAAACCGGAGAACCAGGAATAGTAGATTTTGTCCGCGTCGATGGCGGTGGCGGAATCCGCGTCAAGATCGCCAGACGTCACGTGTCCGCTGCCGTATTCGAAGGTTGTGTGGGCGTGCCACGTGCCGTTTACGTATTCAGTGACTTCGTCGATTCGCTGTTTGTTGTCGCGGTCGTATTCCCATGCCAGCATTTCGGAAGCGTTGATCAGATGGACGACTTTGGAGATCTGCCCCGATTCGTCCACCCAGTATTGTGTTTCAAGCTGGTGCTGCCCCGGTCCGCTTTTCGGGTACTTCGTCTCAATAACAGCGGGAAGGTTGACGATGTCGTCGGAATACTCGTACTCAGCGATGAGTTCTGAATTCTCATATATCTCGATGACGCGGCCCGCAAGATCGGTGCGCGTTTCAGTGGAAAGCGGCGTCATGCCGTTGGGATCGGTGCCCGACGGTTGCGAGTAGGTCCGACCGACAATGCCGGACTCATCGTCGAATTCCCATTCGAACGAATGCGAGACATCGAGATCGTAGTGGTCGACATAAAGCGTGCGTCCACCGCCATCGGGTACCGCAATTGTGTCTTGTTTCACCTGACGGCCAAGAGCGTCGTAAACAAACTGAACGCGCGTGTAGTTCGTAAAACTGAGTATCGTCTGATGCGGCTGAATGAGCCAGAGCGGTTGATTGAATCCGTTGTGTTGGTTCTGGAGCGGCTCGTCCGGGGCGTCCGGCGCCGGCGGTGAATCCGGCGGCGGCGGCGGCGGATTCGGTGCCGGATCCGGCGAGTCCTCTTCACACGTGTAGCTGCAGAACTCTTCGGGATTGTCATCCTCGTCTTGATTCACTGTGCAGCACTCTCGACAACAAACGGTCGCATCATCCAACGGTTCGTCCACCGTTGCATAGTCTTCAACCTGGGACGGTTCTTCGTTTGGGCATACGGCATCGGACATGTTCCGGCCTGTAGGAACCAGATGCGCCGATGCTGCGCTGGCGAACACGTTTCCTGTTGAATCCGAATTCACGACGCGATCCTGAAACGGTTGGTTGGGCGTCGGCTGTAAGTTGTCGATCCAGTCACCGCGGCCGAACGTGCTGACTTTGAGTTGACCGATTCCAGCCGTATCGGGCGTCGAGGAACTTCCGTATATGAAAGTCTGTTCGATGTCGTTCGGGCTATATGATGCAACGAGCTTGCCAAGGTCGGAATCCGAGTCGTCCCCCCAGATCAGCTCAAGATCGCTCAGTCCGGGACCATCGATCAATTCGGGACGCGTGGGATTGTCGCCCAGGAGATCGTAGTCGAGCGTCGTAATGGCGCCATTCGGGTCTTCGATGTAGATGAGGCTGTTTTGTCCGTTATAGTCGAATTCCCAGACGCCACCGGTCGGCGGTTCGAGCGTCATCACGTTACCGACGGCGTCAAAGGTGCGAATCGTCTCTCCACCGTAGACGTTTCGAATCGTTTCAGGGTTGCGATCGGAGTCCCACTCGGCCTCCAGGATCGTGCGATCCAATGGATCAACGACGGATATCAGGTTGCCGAGGGCGTCGAAGCAGTATTTCGTTTCTGCTACATCGGGATATAGCCGCGGCCCCAACTGACGAGCCTCTTTGACAACCGATCGCGCCCCCGTCGCCATGTCGTGCGTGTGGAAATCGAATTCGAACTCGGTCACAAGATAGGGGTCGCCGAGATTCTCGTTCTCGTTGTTTACCGCCATCACAAGGTACGGATCGCCTTCGGGCGTCGTGTC
>JAJDEC010000049.1 GCA_029259995.1 Phycisphaerae bacterium | reverse complement strand
CGAGATAGAGAATCCCCTCTTCGGCGACTCGATCAGCGCAATGGACGTAATAGTTGCGTTCATCGGCGAATCGAATCGCCGAGTAATCCCGCTGCGATTTACCGTCGACGTCGATCGTCGGCGATTCGTGCTTCCAGACGTAGACGTGGATGACGACTGCGGCGATCGTCAGGCCAATCGCAAACACACGGCGACGCGGTGCTGACATGGCATCGTCGAAATTCGATATCACGATTCAATCGTCCTGACGCCGCGCAGGCGCAAATACGTGCGCTTCATCGCGCCGCGCACGCCCGGCGGAATCATCGGCTTCAGCCGCAGATAATGTGCGTACCACCATTTCGCCTGATACTTCGGCAGTTCAACGCCCCGCCGTTCGAATTCGAGCTGCGCCTGATGGGCAGCGAATAGTGCATTGTCACGCTCGCCAATTGCCGACGCGACCTGTTTCGACTCTAACGAATCGATCAGATCGCCGTAACATCGGCGATGTCTTGCCGCATTTTCATCGACACGCATGTGCCGAAAGCCGGATGCCGCTTTCCGATAGGGCGCGAGCAGCGATCGGTCATTCACAAATGCCTTGAGCCGCGTGAGCGCCTCGCCGACGTCATTCACAACGATACCAGCGCCGGTGGCCGCTGTACGCTCGGGCAACGCCCCCATGGGCGTGACGATCGCGGGCACGCCCGCGAGCCAGCTCTCGCTGAGCGTGAAACAGAAGGTTTCGGCGCACTGCGGAAGAATCATCGTTACATCAATTCTCGCCTTCCGAACCAGATTCACGATATCTTCTCGCTGGTAGTCGCCGTGCAGAATGAGTCGATCGCCGAGGCCGAGCGATTCGAGTCGCTTTCGATAACCGAAGACTTCGATACCGCCGAAGACGTGCCATTCGATATCGAGCGAGCGCGTTTGCGCCATCAGTTCGGCATAGGAATCGGCGCCTTTTGCGGGATACGCCACTTGACCGAGGATTGCAACGCGGAGCGGCGGCGGCGATGCCGTCGCGTCGTCACTCGGCGGATCCTGTTCGACAATGGTCGTTGTGTCGTATCCGTGACCGATGACGTTTGTCGACTCTATCGAACAGGCGTGATAGCGTCTGGCGACATCGCCGGCCGCCTGGGACGGCGCGAAGATGGCGGCAGCGTTTTCCAGCAATGCCGCAAACTCTCGTCGATGGCCCTCGACGAGCCCCACAGCGTCCGGCGGTGGAGACATGTTGAGTGCGTCGAACTGCGCCGCCACGCAGGCGCGCGTTTCATTCGGGTTCGACGCGCCCGAACAATCGCAGGAGTGGCCCGTATCGCGCCGAACCAGATTCCAACTTGGGCAAACGCAGTGATAGTCGTGAATCGTGAATGCGAACGGAATGGAACGATCCTGCAACTGACGCCAGATGCCGATCGGCCAGCGGATCAAATGATGGATGTGTGCAAAGCGCACATCGAATTCTTCGATAACCGTGGCAAAGCAGCTTTCTGTTTCTTCATCGCGCAGGCCGAAGAACGGCGACGATCGGGAAAGCGGAAATCGATAGATGACGGCCTCATCGACGCACCCGCGATCCACTTCGATCGCGACAAGTGTGCCGTCCTCCGGCCATAGAACGACGGCCCTGGGCAGCGCCAGAGACTGAACCAGCCCCCGTACAAAGTGCTCTGTGCCACCTGGGTTGGCCCCTATTATCGGAGCATGCAGGATGAATATCGCCGATGGGTACTGGCGCATTCGTTGCCGTGCCAGTTCAAAACGGATTCGATCCTGGTGCCCGCGAAGCGGATTCTCCGCGCAGAATCTGGCGACATCCGCGAAGTAATTCGGGTGCATTCGGGCGAGCGTCTTGCTGTTCTCGTGTTCGAGTGCGCGGCCTTCGTCCCCGAAGGAGGCCTTGCCCATGTGGGCGATGAAGCAGTCATCGACGAGCCGAATTTTCCATCCTCGTTGCTTGGCGCGTTCGCAGAAGTCATTCTCTTCGCCGAACCCTCGTCCGAAGGCGATTTCGTCGAAGATGCCGATCTGTTCGATCACGGCCGAACGAACGTACATGCAGAAACCGATCGCCGTCACGATCTCCGGACGTGATCGCGTGCTGACGGATTCGACAAGCGCCGCGTATTCCTCCACGCTCAGATCGTCGGGCAGTTCGTTATCACGACAGAATTCAGGGATGCTGCAGATGGTTCCATTGTTCGTGAACGGCGTGGCGATGCCTGTCGTGTCGTCAGCGTAAATACATTCGATGTGCTTTTGGATGAATCGTGACGTGACGATTGTATCGCTGTTCAGCAGCAGGACGTCGCGACCTGCCGCTTGGCGCATCCCTCGATTGGCCGTGACGACGAACCCGCCGTTCACGTCGTTACAATGGTACTCGACACGATCATGTGCGCCCGCCGTGCGTTTGAGAAACGTCACGAGCTGCTGATCCGTGCTCGCATCGTCGACGAGCAGGAGTCGCCAGTCGCCCGCCGCATGCTGAAGCACGCTGCCGACGCATCGCTCAACGTCTTGTCGCGCGTTGTAGATCGGTACGACGATGTCGACACCGATCCGGGCTTGGCCTGACGCCGCATTCATTCAGGAACGCCCCCGCCGCGTCGTCCCACGAAGACAATTCGATCGAGGCGATAGGCGCCTGGAAGAGGCAACGCCTCGAACCGAAGTTGTATCTTGCCAGAAACAGACGAATTCGTCGCCGCCGGCAGCTTGACGAGATAGTGATGTAGTTCGCCGTCACAGACGAGCGGATAGTCCATGATGCAGGCTCCCTGACTGCCGGGCCGCTTCGATTGCCAGTCCAATCGGCCGAATGTCGTATCCTCATCCGTCCGAACGGCCATCGAAATCAAGACTTCCGCATAGTACCCCGCCCGCCAATCCAATGGGGTGCTGACGATGTGTCGATCGGAATGCGCACAATCGATCCATTTGCCGGGAATCGAATTCGCGAAAGCATGAAATCCGGCGATCCCGTTTGCCTTGAATCGCGTTTCAGACCCGAACACGCCGAACATCTCCGCTCGTGCGCCGAGTCCGTGAAGCACGGCGTCGCCGGCGTCGTCAACCGCTTCCGCCTCGGGGACGATTTCATCGTCGAGCAATGTCGGGGCCCCGGCGTCGGTCGGTCGCGCGGCGTTCGGCTGGTCCAGCGACTCGATCCGGCCCGCTCGTCGAATGATTCCCAGGATGGATCGAGCCCGTGCGAGCTTCGATAAGCGTCGACGCCATCGGGACGGAGCGCGCAACAGGTCCGGCGTCTCTTCCGGGAACGGCAGCAGCGTCGGTGTCGGCCGACGGATCCGGCCGTCGAGACATCGAAACAGTTCTCGCAACTGATGTCTATGTCCCGCGAGCGAGTGTTTTTCGATGGCGGCTTCCCGTGCCGCATTGCCGACACGATGCGCGACATCCGCATCCAGGAGCGTGTTGATCGCCGAGAACCACGCATCCGGATCGGAGGCGATGTAGCCGTTTCGTGCCTGCGTGATGGCGTCCATGAAGGGTTCCGTCGGCGAGACGACGGCCGGCACGCCGACGGCCCCGGCTTCGAAGAACTTGAGCGCGCTCTTGGCATGCGCAAAGGCGTCGATCCGGGCCAGCGGGGCAATCGTGACGCGAGAAAGTGCGATCAGCCAGGGCTGCACGCGCCAATCGACAAAGGGTACGCGAATCACTCTGAAAGACAGGTCAGCAAGCTCTTCTCGAAGCGTCAGGAATCCGCAGAGTAGCAGCTTGACGTCGTGTCGCGACGCCATGATGCGCCGAATCGCCGGCAGCACCATTTCGAAATCCTCGTCATGCGTTGAAGAGCCGCTGAAGTAGGAAATCACGGGGAATCGCTGTAATCGATCTCGCAGTTTGTGAATGCGGCGACCGGCCGTCACAAGCTGCGGATGCAGAAGATTTGGATACACGTGTGCGGGTTTCTTCAATGCCTTTGCGTGTCGGGCCAGCGCCTGTGTCGCCCCAATGAAGACGTCGCACGCGTTGAATGTCTGGAACAACCGCTGGGAGGCCGACGCATATTGTGCCCGAACGATCGCCGGGGCCGCCGCGAGGAATGGCAGTTGCTTGACGGCGTCGGGATCGAAGACGAGATCGTCGATATCGAATACGACGCGCGCGCCCGCCGCCTTGGCAGCTGAAACGACTTCATTGACGCGCGACGACCAGGGCAATCGAAACAACACGATCACGGAATAATGTATCAGGCACGACGGGAGCCGTGGATCGCGGATGTGGAGGATGTCGGCGCCAATGCCCTCCGATCGCAGATGCAGACATGGAACCACGCAACGATAGCGATAGGGCGCGTCGTGGCGGCTCGTGATGTACAAAACGCGAAGCGATCGCATGCGGGACCTATCGGCGAAGATTGCGATCGATGTGGAACTCCTTTGCGGCCTGTGCGAGCGCCACAACGAGTGCATGCGTCAATTCACAGACCCGCGGCCCGCTGCATGCCCACTCTCCTCCGCCCATTCCACCCGGCGCGAGGGCAGGTAACGACCATCGATCTCGTCGCGCAAGCGTAGGCACGCAATGACCGGATGACAAGCGGAATTGCAGAACGCACGGCTGCGGAATGCGCAGATGCCGAACGCAGAGGAAGATTGCACGGATTCGTGTGTGCGCGAACTACGGTCGACGCGTCGCCGCGCCGGGTTCCGGCGGCGGCTGGTGTTTGAAAGGTCGCGGCCAGAATTTGTACGTCGCCGGCTGCGTCGTCGGCGTTCTGGGTCGAATGTGGGCGAACAGGGATTCGTCTTCCTTGTTATAGACGACGTCACCGTTCACGATCGTCCATTGGACGGACGTATAGAAGTCGAGCAGGAGGCCGTCCGTCACAATGAAATCGGCGTCTTTCCCGACTTCGATCGAACCGACGCGATCGTCAATCCCCAGAATCCTCGCCGCTCCAAGCGTGATCGCCTCGATCGCCGCGGATTCGGGCAGGCCGCCGCGAACTGCGAACGCGGCCTCCATCGGTATGTGCTGCATGTCGGCGCCGGCCAGGCCGACGAGGCTGATGCCTGAGCCGCGCGTTGTGATCGCGATGGCGACGCCGTGCTCATACAGTATCGATGCGTTCTCAATGTTGTTGCCGGTCGGCTGATTCAGACGCGGATCGGATCCACTCTGTCGCCTCGGTACGACGATCGCCTTGATGCCGGCGCGGCCCAGCCGATCTGCGACGCTCCAGCCTTCCTGAGCGCCGTAAATAACGATCTCGATGCCGAATTCGCTCGCCAGATCGGCGAGAAAGATCAATTCCTGCTTCTGATTGGCGGAAACGTAGGCAGTTCGCTCTTTCTTGATCAGCTTCATCGCCTGCTCGAGACCTTTTGGATCGTCGGGCTTCTTGGCGTCCTCGTCGCCTTCGGCCTTCGCCCGCGTAAAGATCTCCATTTGGCGGAGATAGTCTCGCGCCTGTTCGAGTTTCTCCCGAAGTTCTCGCTTTTTCTGGGGTGAATTGACGCGAATGGACTCAAACAAATCGGATCGTAGCGGGATGTTCTCTATGTTGCCGTAGGACGCCTTGGCAGAGTTCGATCTCGTAAAGACTGTCGTGATCCCGCCCGCATTGGCGAGCCGCAGAATCGTGCCGAACACGTTGGTCGAGTCTTCCGGCGGATTCGATCCGACGATGCCCCTGCCCTCACATGCGATCAGGCCGGGATAGACGTGAAAACCCTTTACGTCCAATCGTTCCGCGTCCTCTGGAATCTCCACACGATGACCGATCTCGATGATTCGGCCGTTCTTGGAGAGAATCGTCGCGCCGCGCAAGTCGGATCCGGAAACGGGATGGATGATTCCACCCACCAGTGCGAAATAGAGATCCTCCGGCTCGGCCGGCTGGCTGGCGGGTTCCGATGCCGCCTGCGATGTGGGCTGGCTTTCGGCGGATTGCGTTGAAGGCTGGCTCGACGGCTCCGTCGTCGGCTGCGACGCCGGCTGCGATGCAGGTTGGGAGTCGGGCTCGCCGGGCTTTGTGGCGACTTCGTCCCACGTCTCGCCGGCGCGCGACGAGAACCCGCCGGACGTATCGAGACCGAACGTGCTGGCCAGCAAGAGGCCCGCCATGAGTGCAATCGCCGTGCGCATGCCTTATCGATGTCCCTTCTTCTTCCGATCGAACACGACGTCCCCGCCGACGACGACCATCTGAACTTTTGCAAACGGATCGAGCGGATCGCCATCAAACAAGACGATGTCCGCTTTCTTGTCCTTTTCGATCGAGCCGTAGTCTTTTTCCAGGCCAAGATACCTGGCGGCGTTGATCGTGATCGCCTTCAGCGCGATCTCGCGTTTGAGGCCCGCCCGCACCAGAAGCGAAACGCGTTCCCGCGTCGATTCGTGACTGCGAACGTTGTTGCCCATCGGCATGAATGCGATTGCGCAACCGGCGTCCGACAATTCTCTGGCGAGATTGTACGGATTCACTGTCAGCGGCATTCGCGGCAGGATCGGATTCATCAGCACAAGGGCGTCCGCCCCGCCCAGCAATTCATGATCTATCACGTTGTGGAAGTCATCGTAATTCGAACTGTCGAGTGCATAGACCCGCTCGAATTCATAGTCCTCGACGACGCCCATCAGATGAAGCACATCGGAGGCGCGTCGAATTTCGATCTGGGCGAGAACGTTCTTCTCCTTCTTGAGGAGTTTGACGAGCATTTCCAGCTCAGGTTTGATCTTCGGTTTTTCCGGCTTTTTGGGTTTTTCGTCAGCCTTCTTGTCTTTTGCCGGCTGGCTTGTCGGCTGAGACGCCGGCTGGCTCGTGGACTTTCCGCCGTCGCCTTTCGTCGCGTCTGCCTTGGGCTTTTCGGCGGGTTTGCTGGCCGCCTCTTTTTCCTTCTTCAATTCTTCGGCCGCCGCCTTGAGTGCGTCACGAAGCAATTTCTTTTCGCGCGCCGGATTCCTGAAGCTGATCCGAACCAGGCCTTCGTCGCGAACGCCTTCATTCGCCTTCGCGCCATGCGTCGACACAACCAGCGACTGGCCAGGGAGGCCGTCGCCATTGGGAATAACACCCAGGAGCGTGTATCCCGCTTCCAACAAGTCCTGATACGTCTCGTCCTCGGGTGGTTCATAATCGTCGCGCACGAGCTTGTGCGACGAATTTCCGCGTTGACGCGGCAGTTTGAGACCGATCATCGTTCGGGGATTGATCATCCCCGGCATCGCAACGAGATGGGATGCATCGATCACGCGACTGTCCGACGGATAGTCCACATTCTTGCCGACGGCCTCAATCTTCCCGCCGACGATCACGATCTTGGCGTCGTCGATTTCCTCGCCGCTGATCGTGATTGCCTTCTTCGTCTTGATCACGACGTATCGATCGTCGGACGCTCCGGCGCGAACCGTGGCCGATGCGCCCAAGGCGACGACGACAGCGAGCATTGTGCTTCGCCGAAGAAGATTCTCGATTGTTTCGCGAGTCAAACTCATCGTGTACGCCGTTTCACCTGTTTGTCATAGGCCACATGGCCGTCAACCATCGTCATGTTGCAGACGGAACGCGGATCGACGGGACTGCCCGTCCATAATCCGAAATCCGCATCCTTGCCCGCTTCCAGGCTGCCGACGCGATCAATGACGCCCAACGACTCCGCCGGAATCCGTGTGAGCCCCTTGATGGCGGCATAGTGATCGTTCCATCCATACCAGCACGCCATCGTCGCCTGATAGGCGAGATCTTCCTGGGCGATAACGGGCGCGTCCGTATTGATGCCGAGCCGCGTCACGCCCTGCTCGGCGAATCTTGCTGCGCAACCGTTGATCGTTCGATCGTATCGATCAAAGTGAAACTGTCGCGGTCCGACGATCGCATACATATTCCGTTCTTTGATCAGCGGGGCGAGCTTGTAGGAATCGAACGTCGAGTGATCCGTCACAACGTCGAGTCCGAAGTGATCCCGCAGCATCGTGATCGTCGACATGTACACTTGATAGATCTGCGTGTGAACGGACACGGGGAATTGCCCGTCGAACAGACCGCGCAGATCGTTCCAGACGATGTCGTAGCCCGGATCGTCCGGCGTCGCGCCCTTTTCGTAATCCGCCCAATCATCGTGGTACTTCTGCGCTTTGGTCAGTGTCTGGCGAAGATTCCAGTTCATGAATCGCCGACCGACGCGATACCAGTATCGCTCCGGATTGCCAGCCTGGGCGATCTTGAGCGAGCCGGGGGATCGCATGACCATCGCGTCAACATCGTTGCCGAACGTCTTCGTGATCGTGCCGAATCCGGACATGTTGTTGCCGGAGCCGGGAATCAGGAGCACGGTCGTGACGCCGCCCGACAGGGCGTTTTCCAGATTTTCGTTTCGCGGTTCGACGGTATCGAGCGTTCGCAGTCCGGGATTTGTCAGGTAGACGCCGTCGTTCAAGTCCGACAGGGATCCGGCGATATGGTTATGGCAATCAACGAGGCCCGGTACGAGCCAACCCGTGCGATGATCGACGACTTCATATCCATCGGGAATCGCGATGTCGCCTTGCTTTCCAATGGCTTCGATTTTCCCATCGGATACGAGCAGGATGCCGTTGTTGATAATCGTGTCGGCATCATCCATCGTCAGGATCTTGCCAGCCTCGATCGCAAAACGATGCGCCGGGACGTCATTGGCTTTCGCGAAGTTGCCAACGAAGCAGATTGCGAACACGATCAGGGTTGCAAACAAACGATTCATTCCGGCAGGACCTCCTCGCCATCCACGAAGACGCGATCGAGCCGAGTGCCCGGCGCCAGCGGCGGCCCGTCAAAAATCAGGATATCCCCCCGACAACCCGGCTTCAGATAGCCGACGTCGCCTTCCATCTTAAGCATGCTCGCCGCCGCGCCCGTCAGGGCCGACAAGGCCTGCGTCGGATCGAGACCGTAGCGCATATCGTATTTGGCGCGTAACGGAAGATGTCGCGCGCCATCCTCGGCATCGCTCTGATAGGCGATCGGAATGCCGTGCATCGAAAGATCGGCCCCCTGGAAGTAGTCCTTGTCATCGACGCGCCGCATCGGGCTTGTCTGAACAATTACGCCAGCGCCCGCGTCGGCGACGGCCTCGGCCACTTCGTTCGCCTCATCCGCATTCAGCAATACGAATGGCAGTTTCAGTTCGCCCGACATCACGCGGATCACGGCCGCAATCGCCTTGGAACCATCCACGTCAATCGTCAATGCGATCCGGTTTGCGAAGAGCGCTCGATAGGGCTCCATCGATTCGTCTTTCGGCGGCGCCTGGGGGCCGCTCGTGTCCTTCTTCTTGCGACGCCGCTTGATCTTGATCTCGGGAACGGCCCGCTCTGTGCGATCTGCCTCGAGATCGAAACTGAATCGCGATCCGATCTTGAACTGGCCGACCATGTGATCGGGCTTGTCAATATCGGCGACGACTGTCGGCCGACCGATGGGAATGTCCATTTCGAGTTCAAGTTCGAGATGTTTGTCCTGAAACGTGCCTTTGACTTCGACTTCCTCGCCGCCGCCGAAGAACGTTGCAAAGCTACCGCTGACTTTGGCGCCGTCCAGCTTCAGCTTGGCTGTAAACTTCTGCGGTTCGGGCAGAGGCGCTCCGCTGACTTCGCCTTCCCATGTGCCCGTCACGGCATCCTCTTTGGGCTTCTCGACGACGACGCTGTCGTCTTTCTTCTTCTCTTTTTCGGCGGGTTTCGTCTCGGGGGTTTTCTTGTCCTTGGACTGATGCTCCGCCAGTTCCTTTTCGTATTTCTTCCAGGCGTCATCGTATTTTTTGGCCTTCGCGAGTAACGCCTTGAGTCGACCTTCCGCCGTTTTGGCGTCCGAGCCGCGCAGCGTAATGACGATTCCAGCCGTTTCACGAATGATCAATTCGTCCGGATTGTCCCCAGCCGTGTGAACGGCGGAAACCCGCGCCCCATCGCCACCGGGGCGATAGGCGCTCGTCATAACGGTCGTAACACCCGATCGGGCGACGCGATGGAACTCGGGGAGTGCGTTGTAAAGAATCGAGCCAATCGAGACATCCGTGCCGGCGGCCGACTTGTCGCCTTCGAGTCCCAGATGGCCGCGCGCGTCGATAAAACCGGGCGTGATATAAGCATCGGCGCCCGCATCGATCACGCGTGTGTAAGGTGCGGCGGAAGCCGTTGTTCCGGCCGATCGAATTCGACCGTCCTCCACGTAGACGGCGCCCGGAGACTGCCAGCGATCGCCCAACCAGACGTGGCCCGCCCGAACGAGCAGACGATTGCCTTCGATGATCTTCGACGAATCAAACGCTGAACGTCCGTTGATGAAAACCTGTGTCACTTGCGTCGCGGCCGTGAACGGATCGTCGCCCAGTACCACGAAATCGGCGTCCCGGCCTTCAACAAGTTGTCCGACGCGATCATCGACGCCGAGTATTCGCGCGGCGTTCGACGTGATGGCGGCCAGCGCGTTGCGTTTCGACAACCCCGCGGCTCGCAATGCGTCGGCGTAGAACAAGATATCGCGGGGCGGCGCCCCGGCCGGCGGAGCGACGGCGATCATCGAATCGCGAAGCGACGGAGGAATCACGAATTCGTCTTCGATCACATAGGGGCCGGCCCCCAGATCCTGAAACAGCGAGCGTGGATTGGCTGGAAACTCGAGAACGATGGCGGCTCCACTCGCCTTCACGGCGTCGGCCGCGTCCATCAGCTCACGACCACCAGTTAGTATGCAATGATGTCGGCGATCGGTCGCAAACGTCATCCCCTGGCGGATGTCGATCGCCCGATCGGCGACAATCCTCAGCGGCACTTTCTTTCGAAGCAGCGCTCTGAGTACCTCATCAGCAATCGCATCGTCATCCGACGCGACATCCAGCGACGCCTTCTGGAGCGCGCGATCAAACCATGCATTCAACTCCAGAATCTGCCCCATGCGCGAATTGGGGCGCTGCACGTCTTCGGGACGGATCACCTGGTCCGACGAGGGCGGAACAAGCCAGTGCTGAATCGGCGCCGGATCGAATCCGCGCTCGCCGAGATTGATCACGAGATCGCTGCTGTCGCGCAGGACGGCTTCGTCGCCCTTGAGGCCGATCTTGACGACGGCGCCCTGACCGGCGACAAGTCGATGATTCCCCGGATTGAGATACGCCGTCGTGACGCCGCCGGCGATGATTCGATCGTAGCGATGAAAGGCGTCGAATGCATCGATCGCGCGATACTGAGGGCCGACAGTCTCGGGCCCTCCGTGCGCGCCGACGATGGTCGAGTTTGCGATGACGAATCCTGGCGCAATCACGGCGTCGCCGAGGTCGACGATTCGCGTGTATGGCGGGATTTGAATATCGGCGCCGACGGCGACCACTTTGCCGTCACGCACGAGCATGAGTCCATTGTCAATGAACCAAGTCTCGCCGCTTGCCATCGTGTAGATGCGCTTCGCGCGAACGGCATACGTCGCGGGAAGCAGGTCGGCGCCCGCGTCCGCGCGCATCGCACTCAAGAGCGTGACGCTCATCGCGAGGGCAGTGATTCCGAGTTTTTTGGATCGCATGTGCATGTTGGCCTGA